>NZ_JAXEWM010000195.1:0-6632 GCF_034113885.1 Intestinibacter sp. | reverse complement strand
TTTTTACACCTTTTTTCAATGGACTTTCATTTAAATATTTATCTTCTATGAAATCTAATACCTCTTTTATTATATCTTCTGTATCTTCATCTAAATCGTATTTTTTCTTAAAATAAGATGCAGATTCTTGCAAGGTCATAGATTCTATCACATCTTCCAGATCATCCTCTGGGGATTTGCCTTTGCTTTCAAGGTATCGTCTGCCCAGATTTTGCCAAAACTCCATCGAATCTAAGAGTGTACCATCCATGTCAAATATCAATAATCTTTTTTTAGCTATAACATCATCTAATATATCGATGCTGTTTGTTTTTTCCTGTGGTTGAATTATTTCACTCATATCTTTATAGCTTCCTCTAATAATATGCCTGTCTAACTAATTATTCAGATACTATTTTTTTAGATAAATCTAATAATTTTTTAGTAGCTTCTGATGGATTTTCACTTCCAAATATAGCTGAGATTACACATATTCCGTCTACGCCAGTTCCTTTTAATTTTAGTGCATTATCCACACTAATTCCACCTATAGCTACTACTGGAATAGATACAGATTCACAAATTTCCTTTAATTGATCCATAGTCAATGAAGTCGCGTCCTTTTTAGTATCTGTGTGAAAAACTGCACCGACACCTATATAATCAGCACCTACTCTTTCTGCTTCTTTGGCTTCTTGTAAATTTCCAGCTGACACACCGATTATTTTGTCTGGTCCTAGAATTTCTCTAGCTTTTGTGTATTCCATATCGCTTTGTCCTATATGTACACCGTCGGCATCTATTTCCTTTGCAGCCATTGTATCATCGTTTACTACGAATGGAACATTGTATTTTTTACAAAGTGCTTGAAGCTTTTTAGCCATTTCTACGATTTCTTCATGACCTTGTATTTTTTCACGAAGTTGTAGGAAAGTCGCACCTGATTTTAAAACATCCTCAACTACTTCTTCTAAAGTTTCTCCTTCTTTAAGCCAAGCTCTATCTGTTATTGCATATAAAAGCATTGATTTTTTTATTGCTTCATTATCTAACTTCAATTTTAGCGCCTCCCTTGAAAATTTCTGCATTCATTTTGCCCATGTAGTCTATTAAGTTCATTCTAAGTGTTGATGTATATCCATCCATTTCCATAGTCTTCTTGTATGCTAATTCTCCAGCAAGTCCGTAAGCACTTATAGCTACTGCAGTTGCTTCTAGTATGTTATCTGGGTTAGAAGCTATGAATACACCTACTACACTACTAAGCATGCATCCTGTACCTGTTATATCTGACATCATGCTGTGACCATTTCTGATTACATAAGCAGTATTGGCATCTGCAACTATATCTATAGCTCCACTCATAGCTATTACACTACCTAATTTTGCACTTATGCTCTTAGCATATGCAACCATTTCATCTAGATTCTCTTCTGTAACCTTATCTCCTTCAGCAGCATCTACACCTTTTGCTCCTGAGCTCTTAGTTCCTGCAAATTTTATTTCAGAAACATTTCCTCTAATTACTGAGAATTTGATTTCTTTTAATAGAGTTTCTAAAACTTCATTTCTTCTCTTAGCTGCACCTGCACCAACTGGGTCTAATACTGTTGGATGATTTACTTCGTTGCTTTTTTTACCTGCACGAAGCATAGTTTCTACCATGAAACCGCCTGTGTTACCCATATTTAATACAAAACCATTACAAGCAGCAGTTATATCTTCTACTTCCTCTGGATCGTCTGCCATAGTTGGAGAGCCTCCACATGCTAATGTTATATTTGCACAATCGTTAGCAGTTACTATGTTTGAAATATTATGCATAACTGGTCTAACTTTTTTTATGTTTTCAAAAATTTCTTTGCTGTCTTCTAATATACTCATCTTTATTCTCCATCCTTTACTGTGTATTTGTCTATTTTATCTGATATAGTTAATATTCCTTCTGGTCCTGGGTTGAAGTTTATTTTTACATAAGTCATAAGCCCTGGAGCTCCAGCTTCACAAGCTACGTATTGACATTGTTTTACTATTTCCATTAGCTTATCGTAGTCACCTTCTATTGTTGTTTCAAATGGTGAAACTACTGTTTTTAAGCCTTGACTTTGGATATATTCGATTACCTTGTCTACTACTGGTACTAATTCCTTATCTGGTAATGTTGGTAATACTTGAATTGCTACACTTGCGTTCATTTTTTAATTCCTCCTGATATAAATTATTCTTTAAAGCAAAAAAAGCAGAAAACGCTTCATACCCTAGGTGGTATGCCCCATTTTCTGCTTTTCAGCTATTAGTATTTTAACATTTTTTGTCATTATTTTCAACTTTCTACTCAAATTTTTATAATTTTTTTAAAAAAGCTACCTAAAATAAATTTGCTATTTGTACTTTATAATGAAAATAAAAAAATTAAACAAAAACAAATAAATAAAAAAAACGAAATGGAGGTAATTTTTATGAAAAAAAGATTATTAGCATTAATTTTTTATCTATAATTAAAAGAAGCTATTACAAAATTATTTCGTGATAGCCCCTTTTACAAATTATTTTCCATCATATAACTCAAATCTATATTTTTGATTTGTTATATTATCTTCTCTTCCTGGTTCAACCTCTTCCATAAACATTTCTAGTGGTCTTACAAACATCCCATATGGCGGATACAATGCTTGATAAGAAACTAATTTTTCGTCAGTTTCTGTATGTGTCACTATGCTGTGAACGTAATATAATTTTCCTTTGAAATGTCTATATGGTCTTTGTACTTCTATTTTTCTAGTCATAAATTTCTCCTAATCCTTCTATATTTGTTCTATTAATTGTATTTTTATACCATCTGGATCATTTACAAAGAAAAATTGTGTTCTAATATTTGGAGAAATTATATCAGTAGTTTCATATCCCATTGATCTTATTTTTTCTAAATAGGCTTCTATATTTTTAACTGCAAAGCCTAGTGATATTCCAGAACCATGTTGTGGCTTTTGTCTAAAATCTTGTATAAGCTCTATTTCTGTACCTCCATCTTTATCAGCTAAAAATGCCAATAGCTTGTCCTCTTGATCTGTCATAAACTTGCATTTAAGTTCAAGTCCTGTAACTGCTTGGTAAAATTCTATAGATTCTTCTATGTCACTTACCATTATAGTAGTATGCGCATATCTCATTTAGAACGCCTCCCTTTTATCTTAGTTAATATAAAATTTTAATAGCTTACTTTATATTATACTTCACAAGCTTACTTTTTTAATTAATATTTTACAACTTTGAATATTTATGTTAATGTATTATAGTACGAAAATTTAAAAGACAGTTCATTAAGACCATCCTGTCTATAAATAAAACTAGGCTAACAAACAAAAAAGGGTTATTTTTTTGCACTAGTTTTATCGTGCAAAGAAATAACCCTTTTTTATTTAGAAGATTAAACAATAATAATTCATATACAAAATATTTTATTTGGGAGGTAAGCGATGTTTAAGGTTAAAAGTCAAATTGAATTCGATATGGCTCACTACTTGAGTGGGTACAACGGAAAATGTTCAAATTTACACGGTCATAGATATAAATTAATAGTTTCAATCAAAAGTGAAACACTTCACCAAGAAGGTCAGCTTAGAGGAATGGTCGATGATTTTGGAAATATAAAAGAAAAATTAAAGGAAATTGAAGACCTATTCGACCATAAGCTTGTTATAGAAAACAACGAAGAAGGTCTTTTGCTATCAGAAAAGTTAAAAGAATTACCTAACTCTTTTGATGTTTTATTAGTTCCATATAGACCTACTGCTGAAGAAATGAGCAGGGATATATTCCACAAATTAAAGGCTATGGGGCTAGATGTTTGTGAAGTAGAATTATTTGAAACACCTACAAATAGCTGTACATATACGGAGGACTAATATGTTTAATATTATAGAAAAATTCGTATCAATAGACGGTGAAGGTCCTAGCGCTGGTGAGCTTGCCACATTTATAAGATTTCAAGGATGTAACTTGAGATGTGCTTGGTGTGATACTACTTATTCATTCGACAAAAGCGAAATAACAGAGGTTTTATCAGCTGAAGAAATCTATAGCTATATCAAAGAAACAGGTGTGTCAAACGTAACATTAACAGGTGGTGAACCTCTGCTTCAAGAGAATATAGACGAAATCTTATCACTACTAAATGACGATAAAAGGCTTACAGTACATATAGAAACTAATGGGGCAATTGATATTTCACCTTTTAAAGAAAAATATCCAAATCTAATATTTATATTAGACTACAAGCTTCCATCTAGTAAAATGACTGATTTAATGGTATTAGAAAACTTCGAATATGTCGGAAATACAGATGTTTATAAGTTTGTATTAGGTAGCAAAGATGATCTTCAAGAGGCTTGTAAAATAATAAACCATTTTGATTTAACAAACAAATGCTTAGTATATTTTAGCCCCGTTTTCGGAGCTATTGAACTAGAAGACATAGTTGAATTTATGAAAGAGAAAAAATTAAACAAGGTCAGACTTCAAGTTCAACTACATAAAATAATATGGGACCCTAATATGAAGGGTGTTTAAAAAGGAGATTGATTATGAACAATAACAATAATAACAATGCAGTAGTTGTTTTCAGCGGCGGTCAAGACTCTACTACTTGCTTATTTTGGGCTTTAGAGAGATTTGATAAAGTTATAGCTGTAACTTTTAATTACAACCAAAGACATAAATTAGAAATAGAATGTGCCAAAAACATAGCAAAGGATCTTGGTGTTGAACACTATATATTAGATATGGATTTATTAAATCAACTAGCACCAAATGCTCTAACTCGCGACGATATAAAGGTCGAAGCTGGCAAAGATGGTGAACTTCCATCTACATTTGTGGAAGGGCGTAACATGGTATTTTTAACATTTGCTGCAATCCTTGCAAAAACTAAAAATGCTAGACATATAGTTACAGGCGTATGTGAAACAGATTTTAGTGGATACCCTGACTGTAGAGATGCATTTATAAAATCACTAAACGTAACTGCTAATCTAGCTATGGATTATGACTTCGTAATTCACACACCTTTGATGTGGCTAGACAAGGCTCAAACTTGGGAATTAGCAGATAAATATGGAAAACTTGACTATGTGAGAGAAAAAACTCTAACTTGCTACAATGGAATCATAGGCGACGGATGTGGAGAATGTCCTTCTTGCAAGCTTAGAAAACATGGTCTAGATACTTACCTAGAACAAAAACATAAAAAAGAGAAAGGAGTTTAAATATGCTAGAAACAGGAAGAAAAAGTAAAGAGCTAGAAGGCTTAAGCTTACTTGGAAACCAAGGAACTAAATACGAATTTGGGTACAACCCAGACGTACTAGAAACCTTCGACAACAAACACCCAAACAACGACTACTTCGTAAAATTCAACTGCCCTGAATTCACAAGTCTATGTCCAATAACTGGACAACCAGACTTCGCAACTATATATATCAGTTACATACCAGGTGAAAAAATGGTTGAAAGTAAATCATTAAAATTATATCTATTCAGCTTCAGAAACCACGGGGACTTCCACGAAGACTGCATGAACATAATTATGAAGGATCTAATAAAACTAATGTCTCCAAAATACATAGAAGTATGGGGCAAATTTACTCCAAGAGGCGGCATCAGTATCGATCCATATTGTAACTACGGAATCCCAGGCACTAAATACGAAAAAATGGCTGATTACAGAATGATGAACCATGATTTGTATCCTGAAAAGGTAGACAATAGATAATATAAATAACTTTTACTATATTTCTTAACAACTTATATTTTAATTATCCACAACTTTATCCACAGTCCTGTGTGTATAAAATTATATTAATTGCCGATACTATAAAATACAATCTATTTTATATTTAATAGATTTAAAAATTTATATTGTTTAAACCACTCTTATGGGTTCACCACATGGCCTTTGAGTGGTTTTTGACTTTTTTGTTAGAAAACACTCTATCCAAAATTAGAAATTTCTTCCTAGAATAGAACTGCTACTTTAGAAACAAACCACTCTATAATAAATTGTTGCTCAATGTTTTATATTATAGCATATATATAAAAACAAAAAGCTATCAGTTAATATAAACCAATAGCTTTTATATTTGTTATTTTTTCGATTACTATATAAAAATTAAATTTCTTTTCTATAAACAACCTTACCATCAATCATAGTCATAACAGGTAATATATCTCTTATTTCCATTGGGTCACAAGTAAATATATCCTTATCAAGAACTACTATATCAGCAAGTTGACCTGGTTTTATTCTACCTTTTTTACCTTCCATGAATTCCATGTATGCGCTACCTTCAGTATACGCATCTATAGCTGTGTATACATCTACACATTCTTCTGAATAGAATCCACCTTCAGGGAATCCAGTAGAATCCTTACGAGTGACTGCGCTGTAAATGTTAGGGAATGGATTACAATCCTCAACTGGACAGTCTGTTCCGTAAGCTATTTTACCTCCAAGATCATCTAAAGTTTTGAATGCGTAAGAAGTAGAAGACAATTCTTTGCCACATCTATTTTCAACTACATGCATATCGTAGTCAAGGAATATAGGTTGATAGCTTACAACTATTCCTAATTTAGCTATTCTTTCTAGTAAAGCT
>NZ_JAXEWM010000194.1:0-18462 GCF_034113885.1 Intestinibacter sp. | reverse complement strand
TAGGATTTGAATTAGCAAACCTTGTATCCATCAACATCTATATATTGTCCTTCTATAGTTTTACCAGCAACCTTGTAATCTAAACCTTCTAATAATGCTAAATCAGCTTCTTCCATTTCAAGAGCTATGTTTCCATATGCTGGGTCGAATAATTTATCTTGATCAACATCCTTAGCTAATTCAAATCCTATCTTGTTACCAAATGCCATCTTAGCTATTGCTTCTCCAAGTCCACCATAACCTAAAGCATATGAAGCAAGAACCTTCTTAGCTTGAGTTAATTCTCTTACTTTATCTAAGTTTTTCTTTAATACATCGAAATCAGGTATTCCACTTTCTAATCTAGGAGTTCTGATAACTGCTAAAGTAGAACCAGCTTTTTTGAATTCTGGAGATACAACATATTCTGCATCTACTGTATCAACAGCAAATGAAACTAATGTTGGAGGTACATTTATATGTTCGAATGTACCAGACATACTGTCTTTACCACCTATTGCAGGTATTTCAAATTCTTTTTGTGCATAGTAAGCTCCAAGTAATGCAGCAAATGGTTTACCCCATTTAGTTGAGTCTTTACCTAATTTTTCAAAGTATTCTTGGAAAGTTAATCTAGCTTTCTTATAATCTCCACCAACTGCAACTAATTTACAGATTGATTCTACAACTGCATATAATGCACCGTGGAATGGACTCCATTTTCCTATTTTAGGATTGTATCCAAATGTCATTATTGATGAAGTTGTAGTTTTTCCACCAAGTACTGGTATTTTAGCAACCATACCTTGGATAGGAGTTCTTTGATATTTACCACCAAATGGAAGTAATACTGTATTAGATCCTATAGTGTTATCAAATTTTTCAACTAAACCTTTTTGAGAGCATACGTTTAAGTCTTTTAATACGCTATCAAATTTATCTGAAATAGTTTCGCCTTCTACTTTTAATTTTCCAGCGTTGAAGAAAGTATTTTCTTCGTCAACTTTAGCAACATGTACATCTGTTTGTTGTTTCTTACCATTTGTATCAAGGAAAGCTCTGTTTAAGTCAACTATAGTTTTTCCATTCCAGAACATTCTTAGATATCCTGTATCAGTAACTGTAGCAACGTGAGTTGCTTGTAAGTTTTCAAGTCCAGCAAGTTCTATAAATCTTTCTTTATTAGCAGCATCTATAGCACAAGCCATACGTTCTTGAGATTCTGATATAGCAAGTTCAGTACCGTCAAGTCCGTCGTATTTTTTAGGTACTAGGTCTAGGTTTATGTCTAAGCTTTCTGCGATTTCACCTATAGCAACTGAAACCCCACCAGCACCGAAGTCGTTACATCTTTTTATCATTTGTGCAACTTCTTTATTTCTGAAGAATCTTTGGATTTTTCTTTCGTTAGGTGCATCACCTTTTTGTACTTCAGCACCGCAAGTTTCTATTGATTCTTCGCTATGTTCTTTAGATGAACCAGTAGCTCCTCCACAACCATCTCTACCAGTTTTTCCACCTAATAGTATAATTATGTCGCCTTTTTCTGGTCTTTTTCTTATTACGTTTTCTTTTGGAACTGCTGCTATAACTGCACCGATTTCCATTCTCTTAGCTACGAAGTCTTCATCGTAAACTTCTGTAACTTGTCCAGTTGTTAAACCTATTTGGTTTCCATAAGAGCTGTATCCGTTAGCTGCTTCAGTAGTTATTTTCTTTTGCATTAATTTACCGTGTAATGTATCTTCTAGAGAAGTTCTAGGGTCTGCACTACCAGTAACACGCATTGCTTGGTATACATAACTTCTTCCTGAAAGTGGGTCTCTGATTGCTCCACCTAAGCAAGTAGCAGCTCCACCAAATGGTTCTATTTCTGTTGGGTGGTTGTGAGTTTCATTTTTGAACATTAATAGATATTTTTCTATTTTACCATCAACATTTACATCTATATTTACACTACAAGCATTTATTTCTTCACTTTCATCTAAATCTTGTAATTTGCCTGCTTTTTTAAGTTCCTTTACAGCTATAGTAGCCATATCCATTAGACACATATCTTTTTGTCTGTCTATGTAGATAGTATTTCTAGCTTCAACGTATTTTGAATAAGTTTCTTTGATTATTTCGTTGTATTTACCATCTTCTATGTCTACACCTTCTATTTGAGTCATGAATGTAGTGTGTCTACAGTGATCTGACCAATAAGTGTCTAGAACTTTTATTTCTGTTATAGTTGGATTTCTCTTTTCTTGGTTTTGGAAGTATTCTTGAACATATTTTAAGTCGTCTATTGTCATAGCTAGACCTTGTTCTTTTAAGAAAGCTTCTAAACCTGCCATATCTAAATCTATAAATCCATCTAGAGTTTGAACTTCTGTTGGTATTTCAGTTTCTAATTCTAGAGTTTCTGGTTTTTCTAAAGTTGCTTCTCTACTGTCAACTGGATTTATTACATATGCTTTTATTTTTGCAAATAATTCATCATCTATATCTCCTGATAAGATGTATAATTTTGCACTGTTTATGTTAGGTCTTTGACCTTCATTTATTATTTGAACACATTGAGCTGCCCAATCTGCTCTTTGGTCGTATTGACCTGGTAAATATTCAACTGCAAATACTCTTGCATCTTTGTCGTATTCAACTGTTTCTTTATATACAACATCTAGGTTTGGTTCTGAGAATATTGTTTTTGCAGCAGAATCACAAACTTCATCAGATAATCCTTCTATATCGTATCTATTTAATAATCTTAAATCGTCTATGCAATCTATGTGTAAGCTGTCTTTTAAATCTTTCATTAATGCTTTTGCTTCAAGATCGAATCCTTCTCTCTTTTCAACTAAAAGTCTTTTTACATTTGAACTCATATTATTCCTCCATTAAGAAATCTCTCATTTTCCCTTTTTATTTTTATTGAAAAGCTATTTCCATATGTCTGTTCTATAATGCATTCCTTCAAAATTTATTTTTTTGATATTTTCGTAAACTTTTTCGCCTGCTTCTTTTACAGTCTTAGCCTTAGTAGTTATACCGATTACTCTACCACCGTTAGTTACTATATTTCCATCTACTAATTTAGTACCACTGTGGAAAACTACTATATCATCGTCTAAATCATCAAGTCCTGTTATTACTTTTCCTTTTTCGTAGCTTTCAGGATATCCACCTGATGTAAGCATTACACATATTGCTTGTTCATCAGTATAAGTTATATCTATATCTTTTAATTTATTATCGATAACTGCTGATATTATTTTGTTTAAATCAGTTTCTAATCTGAATAAAACAGATTGAGTTTCAGGATCCCCAAATCTTACATTGTATTCAAGTACCTTAGGCCCATCTTCAGTTATCATTAATCCTACGAATAATATTCCCTTAAAGTCTAATCCATCTGCTTGGAATCCCTTTAAAGTTTTATCTAATACATTTTCTTTTATATCTTTTGCTAATTCATCAGTGTATATTTCACTTGGAGAGAAAGTTCCCATTCCACCAGTATTTAAACCAGTTTCTCCATTGTTTACTTTCTTGTGATCTTTTGCACTTACCATAGGAACTATTGTATCATGGTCTACAAAAGCTAGTATAGAAGTTTCAACTCCTTTTAGGAATTCTTCTATAACTATTTTATCTCCAGCTTGACCGAATTTTTTGTCAGTCATCATTTCTTTTAGAGTAGTTATAGCATCGTCTCTGTTTTCAGGTATTACAACACCTTTTCCTGCTGCTAATCCATCTGCTTTTATAACAACTGGATAACCGTAGTTGTCTATATCAGCTATAGCTTCATCTAGGTCAGTATACTCTTTATATTTAGCTGTTGGTAATCCATGTCTTATCATGAAATCTTTTGAAAATGCCTTGCTTCCTTCTAACTGAGCACATTTTTTATTTGGACCAAATACTTTTAAGCCTTCAGCTTCAAAAACATCTGTTATACCCATTACTAATGGTACCTCTGGTCCTACTACAGTTATATCTATTTCTTTTTCTTTTGCAAAATTTACTAATGCTTCTAAATCTGAATCAGCTATGTTTACACATTCTGCAACTTTAGCTATTCCAGGGTTTCCTGGAGCACAGTATATTTTTTCTACATCTTTTTCATTACTTAATTTCCAGCAGATAGCATGTTCTCTTCCACCGCCACCTACAACTAATATCTTCATATGTTCCCTCCTAGTTTTTCAGTGTCTTTTTATTAATCATTTACTTTAACTTTTCTACCTTCTACAGATATCTTTCCTTCGCAAAATAGTTTTACGCATTTAGGAAGAATTGTATGTTCTACTTCTAAAACTCTCTTAGCCAATGTTTTGGCGTCGTCATCATCCATTACCTTAACTGTATCTTGCATGATTATTGGACCTGCATCTGCTTCTTCGTTTACAAAGTGAACTGTAGCACCTGAAACCTTTGCACCGTAATCAATTACAGCTTGGTGAACTCTCTCTCCGTAGAATCCATCTCCACAGAAAGAAGGAATTAATGATGGATGTATGTTCATCATTTTATTTCTAAATTCACTTACGAATTTTGGACTGATTATCTTAAGATAACCAGCCAAAACTACTAAGTCTACATTTTCTTCTTTTAAAATTTTTATTACTTCATCTTCGTTTTTTTCAAAGACAGCTCTTATATTGTGTTTTTTAGCTCTTTCTAGACCAAAAGCATCTTCTTTATTAGAGATAACTACTTTTATATTTCCTTTTATTTCTCCTTTTTCACAGCCATCTATTATAGCTTGTAAATTAGAGCCTCCTCCAGAAACTAAAACGCCTATATTTAGCATAATTCAACACCTTCGTGACTGTCTACTACTTCACCAACTATGTATGCTTTATCTTTCATTAATTCAGCATATTTTTCATCTACATCTATTGGATCTGCTTCTCTGTTGTTTATGTAATCAACTAGAGCTGGTGCATCTTCCTTGTTTACGATAAATACAAGTCCGATACCCATGTTGAAACTCTTATGAAGTTCTCTTTTTTCTACTATATCAAAGCCTTCTATCATCTTGAATATTGGTGGTTTTTCCCAAGAATCAGTTTTTATATCTAATCCTAATCCTTTAGGTATAACTCTTGTTATGTTTTCTATAACTCCACCACCAGTGATATGAGCTATTGCTTTTATGTTGTGTTTTTCTAATAAATCTAAAACTAATTTTACGTATATTTTTGTTGGTGTTAATAAAGCTTCTCCAACTGTCATTCCTAATTCTTCAACGTATTGATTTAAATCGTATTTATAAGTATCTAAGAATATTTTTCTTATGAAAGAGAAACCATTACTGTGTATACCACTTGAAGAAACTCCAACTAATACGTCTCCTGCTTTTACATCTTTTCCTGATACTATTTTAGTTTTGTCAGCTATACCAACTGCAAATCCTGCTAAATCGTATTCGTCTTCAGCATACATTCCTGGCATTTCAGCAGTTTCACCACCGATTAATGCGCATCCAGACATTTTACATCCATTAGCAACACCTGCTACTATTTGATCTATATGTTCTGGAACTAATTTTCCTATTGCTATATAATCTAAGAATAATAATGGTTTAGCACCTTGGCATATTAAGTCATTAACGCTCATTGCAACTAAGTCTATACCAACTGTGTCGTGTTTATCCATCATTTGAGCTAATTTTAATTTAGTACCAACACCATCTGTTGCAGCAAGAAGTACTGGTTCTTCCATGCTCATAAAATCCTTTAAGCTATATAAACCACTGAAGTTTCCTAAATCACCTATAACATTTTTATCGTAAGTTTCTTTTATTTTTCCTTTTATTAGGCTTACGGCTCTATTTCCTTCATCTATATTTACGCCTGATTGCTCGTAAGTTAATTTTGCCATTTACTCTTCGTCCTCCTTGTCAATTTTCTTAACTGGATAATTTCCGTCGAAGCAAGCTTTACAGAATTTGAATTCATTGCCTTCTCCAACTGCACTCATCATTTTATCTATGTCTAAGAATTTTAATGAGTCACATCCTATATATTCTTTCATTTCTTCTATACTCTTTGTTGCAGCTATTAATTTAGAACGATTTGGAGTATCGATACCATAATAGCAAGAATATTTAACTGGAGGAGATGTTATTCTTAGATGTATTTCACTAGCTCCAGCATCTCTTAATGATTTTACTAATTGTTTTGAAGTAGTTCCTCTAACTATTGAGTCGTCTACAAGTATTATTGATTTTCCTTGTAATACTCTGCTTAGTGGATTTAATTTTATTTTTACTCCAAGCTCTCTTTCTTCTTGAGTAGGTTTTATAAATGTTCTACCTACATATCTATTTTTTACTAATGCTTCTGTTAATGGAAGACCACTAGCATTTGAATATCCTATAGCAGCTGCCCATCCTGAGTCTGGAACAGGAACTACCATATCTGCTTTTACATCGTCATCTTGAGATAATATTTCTCCTGATTTAACCCTGAATTCATATACATTTACTTTGTCTATAGTTGCATCATTTCTAGCAAAATAAACATGTTCAAATATACAGCTCTTCTTCATAGTTTTACATTTGTTACTGAAGTTATATGATTTTAATTCTCCGTCCTTAACTACTGCTATTTCTCCTGGTTCTAAGTCTCTTATAACTTTTCCACCAAGGATTTCTATTTCACAGTCTTCAGAAGCAAATATGTATTCATCGTCTTTTTTACCAAGTAATAGAGGTCTAAATCCATGAGGGTCTCTAACAGCAACTAACTCATCGTCAGTTAGTATAACTAATGAATAAGCACCTTTTATTTGGTCCATTGTTAATTTTAAAGCTTCTACTATATCTCCTGTATAATATCTAGCTAACATATATAGAATAACTTCTGTATCACTTTTACTGCTGAACATTATACCGTCTTCTTCTAGCATTTCTTTAAGATAATTAGCATTTACTAGGTTTCCATTGTGAACTAAACCTAAATTTCTTTTTCTTAAAGTACCAACTAAAGGTTGACAGTTATACATATGACTTCCACCTGCTGTTGAGTATCTAACATGGGCAATTCCCTTTGTTCCAGGAAGCTCTTCTAAGTCGTGTGTTTTAAATACATCACCAACTAATCCCATGTCTTTTTTGTAATTTATTTCTTTTCCATCGTGAACAGCCATACCACAGCTTTCTTGACCTCTATGTTGCATTGCATATAAGCCATAGTAAAGCTCTTTCGACACATTCTTATTTGAATAAATTCCTAATATACCACACATGTGACATTCCCCCTATAACTTAAATTTATTTACTCATTCTAGAAAGAACTTCTTCATAACCTTGAACAAGATCTCCTAAATCTCTTCTGAATCTATCTTTGTCTAATTTTTCATTAGTGTTAACATCCCATAATCTACAGCTATCTGGTGATATTTCATCTGCTAATATTATGTTTCCATCTGCATCTTTTCCGAATTCTATTTTGAAGTCAACTAATTTTAGGTCTAATTTTAAGAAAAATTCTTTCATTATTTCATTGATTTTTAAAGTTTGTTCTCTGATATAATCTATTTCTTCTTGAGTTGCTAATTTTAATGCTACGGCATGATCATCATTCATAAGTGGGTCCCCAAATTCGTCATTTTTGTATGACATTTCAAATATTGGTTTGTCTAATACGATTCCTTCTTCTACTCCGTATCTCTTACAGAAAGAACCTGCTGTTATATTTCTTACTATAACTTCTAATGGTAATATTGTTACTTTTTTTACTAATTGTTCTCTATCTGATAAAGTTTTTATTAAGTGAGTTTTTATTCCTTGTTTTTCTAATTCGTTAAATATTATTGTACATATTTTATTGTTTAATATACCTTTTGATGCAATTGATGCTTTCTTTTCTCCATTGAATGCAGTTGCATCATCTTTATAATAAACTATAAGTTCATTTTCATTATCAGTACTGTAAATTTGTTTTGCTTTTCCTTCATATAATAACATTTTAGTTCCTCCTAATATTTTACTATTCTCTTACCTCAATATTTTTTATATTATACTTTTTATATTACTTTACAATTATTATTCATTTATGCTTTTATCATCATCTAATACTTTTTGAGCCATTTCTTGTCTATATGCTTTTAAGTCTTCTTTTAATTTAGGATATTTGATACTCATTATTTGCATTGCCATTAATGCTGCATTTAATCCTGAATCTATAGTTACTGTAGCAACTGGTATTCCTTTTGGCATTTGAACCATAGATAATAATGAATCCATACCGTCCATAGTAGATGATTTGATTGGTAGTCCAACTACTGGTATTAATGTAGATGCTGCTATAACACCTGGTAAGTGAGCTGCCTTTCCTGCTGCTGCTATTATTACATCAGCTTCCTCATCGATTGATTCTATAAAAGAAACTAGTTCTTTTGGTGTTCTATGAGCTGATAATATTCTCACAACAACTTCTATTCCATATTTTCTTAAAAAGTTTATACCTTCTTCTAATTTAGGATAATCTGATTTAGATCCCATTACGATTGCAACCTTCATACATAGCCTCCTTCATTAATAATATATTTACATAAACTTTAATTTTACCTTAAATTAAAAAGTTTTCATCGATTTTTTATTTAAATAAAGTGTTTTAAAGTTCGCTGTTTTTTTCATTTTAGCGAACTATACATTTGTATTTTATATTAATATTCATGTTTTATCAATACATATTTTCATAAAACGAAATTTTTATTTCTTTTTTTATTTTTTTTACTATTATTTCCTACACAATTTCCGAACCAAATGATTTATAATAAAATTATTTTACGCAATGGGGATTATATATAATATTTTACCTTTTTTTTACTATATTGTGGCGATATTTTAAAAACTTTTTTTAAATTTAAAAAATTAAAAATGCCGTTGTATAAACTCAAATTAAATTTATACAACAGCATCTATCATATAATGAATTATTTTAAAAATACAAATCTACATATAAATATTATTGTTAAAACTATTAACGAAATATTTACTTCTTCCTTTTTATTTGTAACTAATTTTAATAGAGTATAAGATACTACACCAAATATTATTCCGTCTGCAACACTGTTAGTAAGTGGCATTAATATAAAAGTTAAAAATGCAGGAATAGCATTTGTATAATCCTCAAAATCTATTTCCTTAAAGCAACCTGCCATCATAACACCAACTACTATAAGAGCTGCGCCTGTAGCTTGTGACGGAATTGCTATAAATAATGGAGCTAGGAATAAAGATAGAATAAATAATATTGCAACTGTAAAGGCTGTAAGTCCTGTTTTTCCACCTTCACTTATACCAGCTGAGCTTTCCATATAACAAGTAACAGTTGATGTTCCAAGCATAGCTCCTACTGTAGTTCCTATTGCATCAGCAAGCATTGCTTGTTTTGCCTTAGGTATTTTTCCTTCTTCATCGATTAAATTTCCTTTAGATGCAATTCCTACTAAAAATCCAACTGTATCAAATAAATCCATAAATAAGAAAGTAAATACAACTATTACCATATCTAAACTAAATATTTGATTCATTGGTACCGAAAAAGCCTGCATAAAAGTTGGTTTTAATGATGGAATATTAAGTGAAAATACTTGTGTAGGTAGAGCTACTATTCCAGTAACCATACCTATTGCTGATGTCAATAATATAGATATAAGTAAAGCACCCTTTATATTTCTACATACTAAAATCGCTGCTATAACTAATCCAGCAACTGTCAACACTACAAGTGGATCATGCATACTTCCAAGTGATAATGTCCCTGTTTGCATACTTATAAGTCCTGCATTACTCATTCCTATTGCAGCTATAAATAATCCAACTCCAGCTGTAACTGCATTTTTTAAAACATTCGGAATACAGTTTATTATTTGCTCTCTTAAATTTGTGATAGTTAAAATTATAAATAAAATACCTTCTATAAATACTCCTAATAATGCCATTTGCCAAGAATATCCCATTTGTAAAACTACTGTATATGCAAAGAATGCGTTAAGTCCCATACCTGGCGCTAATGCTATTGGATAGTTTGATAAAAATGCCATAACTAAAGTTGATAAAGCTGCTGACAATGCAGTTGCTACAAATACTGCACCAGCATCCATTCCTGCTTGTGATAGCATGTTTGAGTTTACTGCTAATATGTACGCCATTGTCATAAATGTCGTAATACCTGCGATTAATTCTGTTTTTACGTTTGTGTCGTGTTCGCTTAGCTTAAACATTTTTTCAAGTAAACTATTTTGGTTTGTTTTTTTGTTTTGTGTCGCTTGCATAATTTTGCCTCCATCTTTTATAAATTTAATTAATTGAAAATTAGAATAAATGTATATAAAAATGAACTTTATGCAAATAGATTTGCTTTGAGGAGAGTTAAAACATAAATAGCCTAATAAAATAAATATTAAACCAAATAAAAAGTGCCTACTTCAAACAAAGTAGACACCGCTAATATCTTATTCAAATCAAAGTACAATCTTACTCTTTTATCTAAAAATCTACCTTAAATAAATTTCTAAAGCCTAAAAAAGTATAGACTAATCCCTTGATTATCATGATATATAGGTGGCGCTCTCGCGGAAGCTCTCCTAGTAACTAATATTAAGCAGGCTTCCTGGCTTACAGATCAACGCGTTACTTCCCTTCTCACATACAAATGGCATGCAATGGATATATTAAGTATTGCTCCCTAGATTACAGTGACCGGATCGCTTAGGATTCTAACCTAATTTCCTTTTATTCAAACTTCCTGAGAAATTTGACCACTTAATATCATAATAATATTCATTTTTATGACAAAATCGTAGCACATTTTATTTTTGTTTGTCAACTGATATTGTATTTTTTTTAACATACATTTTTAATATTGTTATATACGTATAGTATTATATATAATTAATGTATAATTATTTTTTAATACATATTAAACCATCTAAATATATATGAAAGGAAAATATACATATGAAGGACATGCACGATTTTTATTGCGGAACTATGTTTGATGCATATGAGTTTTTTGGAGCCCATATCCACGAGGAAAACGATATTAAGGGCGTTATTTTCAGAGTTTATGCTCCTAACGCAAAAAAAGTACAGGTTATAAGCGATTTTAATAATTGGAATGGAAACAATGCAGAAATGGAACAAATAGGAAAAAGTGGAATTTTTACTTATTTTTCCGAAGATGCTGAAATAGGAATGTATTATAAATATTTAATTTTTGATAAGTACGGTAATTGTACAGAGAAAACCGATCCATATGCATTTTTTATGGAACTTAGACCTCATAACGCTTCTCGAATTGTCGACTTAAATACTTATGAATTCAGTGATAAAGAATGGATTACAAACAGAACTAAAAATTTTGATAAGCCTCTAAATATATATGAACTCCATTTTGGTTCTTGGAAGCATAAAAATTTAACCAAATTTGGGCATGACTCAAAACAAGAATCAAACAGTGACCCTGACTCAAAAATAGATATTTCAGAAAAATGGTTTAATTACATGGAAATAGGACCAGAGCTTATAAAATACGTAAAAGAAAATAACTACACTCATATAGAAATACTACCTCTATGCGAGCATCCTTCTGATTGCTCTTGGGGATATCAGGTTACTGGATTTTTTAGTCCTACTGCTAGATACGGTAAGCCAGCTGATTTGATGGAGTTTATAGATTTATGTCATAGGGAAAATATCGGTGTAATAATGGACTTTGTTCCTGTTCATTTTGCACTTGATCCATATGGACTTGGAAAATTCGATGGAGAAGCTCTTTACGAATATCCAAGCGACGACACAGGATATACAGAATGGGGATCTCATAGCTTTAACTACTATAGAGGTGAAGTAAGAAGCTTCCTTCAATCCGTAGCGAACTTTTGGATTGAAGTATATCATATAGATGGAATTCGCATGGATGCTATAAGCAACCTTATATATTGGAAGGGCGATTCTAACCGCGGCATAAACGAAGGCGGCGTTGAATTTATAAAAAATATGAATTCTACTCTAAACAAGCTTCACAACAATGTCATGCTAATAGCCGAAGATTCTTCTGATTATCCTAAAGTAACTAGTGCTGTTGAAGATGGCGGCCTTGGATTTGACTACAAATGGGATATGGGCTGGATGAACGATACACTTGATTATTTTGAAATAAAGCCTTGGAAGAGAGGCGATTTTTACAATAAGATAACCTTCTCTATGATGTATTTTTACAATGAAAAATTCCTTCTTCCTTTTTCACACGATGAAGTTGTTCACGGTAAAAAAACTATCATAGACAAAATGTGGGGCACTTATAAAGATAAATTCGACCAAGCTAAAGTGCTTTATACCTACATGTTTACTCATCCTGGTAAAAAACTGAACTTCATGGGAAACGAACTAGGACATTTTAGAGAATGGGATGAAAAAAAGGAACTCGATTGGATGCTATTAAATTATCCTGCACACGATTCCTTTAAAAAATTTATATCTGAGCTAAATAAATTGTATTTAAATTCACCTGTTCTTTATAAAAACGAATACTCACGCGAAAACTTTGAATGGCTACAAGCTGACGATTCAGAAAAATGTGTATATGTATATCAAAGAAAGTCAAAGGAGGAAACACTTGTAATTTTCTTAAATACTTTCTGCTGTGATTATAAAGATTATGAAGTAAAATTTGATAAACCAGTTATATTAGAAGAAATTTTAAATACTGACTGGGAAAAATACGGTGGGCACACTAAATACTCTAATGAAACTGTGAAGTCTACAAAAATCGAAGCTCCTAAAGATGAAAAAGAAAGCTTCAAAGCATCAGTTTCTCTACCTGCCTTTACTGCAAAAGTTTATAGAGTTTTATAATTTATACAATAAAATGGAGGTCTTTATCTGGCCTCCATTTTAATCGATTATTTCTATTTTAAATTAATTATGTTCTGGTATAACAGCACAGAAAGTTAATTCAGCATCACTATCATTTATTAATGTATGAGAATGACCTTGTGGACAATAATGACAGATTCCAGCTGATACTCTTTCTTCTACTCCATCGTATATTACTTTTCCTGTTCCTGATTTGAAGAATATTATTTCGCTATTAGTTTCATGAGTATGTAATCCTATAGATGCACCTGGTAATAATTTACCACTTATTATTTTATTGTTTTCATCTACATTCATTTTTGCATGGAATTCTTTTTCTCCACCTTTGAAATTTGGTATTGCTTTTTCTTCAATTTTATTAAAATCGATTATCATTTTATTACCTCCCTAATATCCCCTTACACATTTATTAGTGTTCTAAAAATATTATAATACAATTTATCGTTCAAATACAACAAGTCCACATTCATAAGGATGATCCATATATAATACATCTTGTTTTTGGCTACGGTACATAAGTAATTTTAACACTATAGTCATATCTCCACCACCCGATAAAATCATAATACAACCTATTACAAATACAAGCCAAGAACTACTAAAAATAGCTACTACAGCTGGTATTATCCCTAAAAGTACAGTAGGCATAATTCCTCCGATTATATACTGACCTTTTGTCAAAACCTCTTTACAACAGCAATACGGTGTTAGATATTGTACCATAAACCCAAATTCTATAGATTTTAAGTGATTCTTTGCAAAAATCGCCCAAAATGCACCGTGGATTAATTCATGTACAACAATTAAAACTAAAAGAGCTATTAGAAATATTATGCTTTCTTTCATTGTAAATATGAAACTCATATAATAACTTTTCATATTATAATATTTAAAAAACAATATTCCCAATACTATAATTATTGGCAATCCTAAAACAAATGCCATGACATTTGCATATACCACACCTATGGTTAAATCTTTTTCGGCATATCCAGCATCAATTAGTTTTTTCTTTTCTTCTTCATATATTTTCTTTCTCTTTTCCTCTGCCTTGGTTAATTTTCTATCCTTTTTCCCCATATTGCCCTCCAAAGTAAATTCTATTAATATTTTTCTCTATGTATTTTATCCATAGGTAATTCTTCTATATTATGTGGTTCTGGGTGTTTACTCGCAATTCCGAGAGATAAAATCGCCTCAAGCTTATATCCCTTTGGAAATTGTAAAAGATCTCTCAAATACTCCTCTGTCGTTCTTCCATCTATTGCTTCCCTCAAGCGTCCTTGAATCCAACAGCTTCCAACGCCTAGACTATCTGCCATCAAATGCATATTTGACATGGCAATTGAGCAATCCTCTGTCCATACATCTGTTTTTTCTGGATCTGCAATTACGACAATTGCTGTGTCGGCACCTTCTAGCATTTTCGCTGCACCTACTCTACACTCTGACATCTTTTTTAATGTTTCTTTGTTGCGTACCACTATAAATTCCCATGGACGTCTGGCACGCCCTGAAGCAGATAGTAATCCTGCTTGTAGTATTTTTTCTAATTTTTCTTCTGGTATAGCTTCTTCTGTGTATTGTCTTACACTACGTCTATTTTTCATTATTTCAATTAATTCCATTTTTCTCTCCTTTATATAATATATTTTTAACTAATTGTATTAATACTATAATACAATTATATTATACATAATTTTTATTTGTCAACTATATGATATAATTGAAATATATACTAGAAAGGAGGGATATCCTATGAATGAAATCAATTTAAACAGTGAAGTTGCAATTCTCGGCGAAAGATTTAAATGTACAGAAATTGTAAAATACACTTACACAGAAAGCTCCTATACAGAGTACACACTTAAATCTTTAACCGATAACAAAGTAAAATGGCTAGAAATCGAAGATGAAGAAGCTTATCTTTATGAAGGTATCGATCAAAAAAAATTCGATACTTTTAAAGCCCAATTTTCCTTTGGTAAAACATATTCCGGTATATCAAAGGTCAAATCATTTTCAGGAAATGCCGATGTAGATTTAGGGGAAGTGGTGAGCTTTGTTGAGTTTTACTCAAGTGATGAGGAGAACGTTGTAAGCATGGAAACATGGGAAAATGGCGAAATCGAATACAGCTTAGGAAAATGCGTAAATATAAACAATATAAGCGTGTATGAATCTTACAACAAGCCTGATTCTACTCACTCTAAAAAACGCCCACTTCCAATAATAGCTCTAGTGGCATGCATCGCCATAGCTTCAGTTATTATGGTAAGTTGTTTTAACACAAGAAAAAACTGCGGACAATCCAACTGCAGTCCGTCAAACCCAGCATGGTGTTGTACAAATACTACTAAGTGTCGTGTAACCCATGATGATTGTAATTCTATAAAAAAATCTAAATCCATAAGAAGCGGAAGCTCTGGATTTAGAAGATTTTCAGGCGGTGGACTTAGTTTTGGAAAATAAGATAATATAGAGGAGGAACTTATGTTTGAAATAATTATTATATTAATATATTTAGCTCTTGGTATAGGGCTTATGATAGTAGGTAGCATGTTAGTAGATTTAGTGGTTCCTGGATATTTTCCAGAGGAAATCAAAAAAGGAAACAATGCAGTAGGCTTAATTATGGCGTCAATTTCAATAAGTGTAGGGATTATATTTAAAGCCTCAGTTGCATCACCTGCTACAGAGGCAGCTGAACTTACACTAATCCAAGATATAGGTGTCGTAGGTTTATACTATATATTAGGAATATTATCGCTTATGGCTGGATATAAAATAACTTCTTTATTTAATAGAAAATACGATTTAGGTAACGAGGTATTAAAAGGCAATACTGCTGCAGGATTAGTTATTGCTGGATTATTTATAGGTATAGCCATTATAATAAGTGGAGTTATAGTTTAGGATATGGAAGAAAAAAATTTTAATTACAAAATTTTGATGCTGACGACCTTAATTATTTCTGGTTGCTCGATAATATACGAGGTACTGATCAGCGCAATAAGCTCGTATTTAATCGGCGATAGTATTAAGCAATTTTCTATTACAATAGGACTTTATATGTTTGCAATGGGCATGGGCTCTTATATCTCTAAGTATATAAAGGATAAATTATTTGATTGGCTGATTAGAGTTGAATTATCAGTCGGTATATTCGGTGGATTGTCATCTGTAATTTTATTTTCCGCCAACGCATATTTGAGCTCGTATACTATAGTTATGCTGTTTTTAATCGTGATTATCGGTATATTGGTAGGTCTTGAAATTCCTCTGTTGACCAGAATAATGGAGGAAAATAAAAGCAATTTAAGCGTTACTCTATCGAATATTTTCAGCTTCGACTATATAGGTGGACTTGTTGGATCTATAGTATTTCCTTTACTATTACTTCCTCAGCTGGGGTATTTTACTACTTCATTTTTAGTTGGAAGCGTCAATATTTTAGTAGCTATATTAATATTATTGTCGTACAAGGAGTATATATTCAACTATGAAAAATTCAAATATATAATGGCAGTTTTCTTGACTATAATGGTTCTCGGCACGTTTTTCTCAGAAGATTTATCAAAAACTATCGAGGATAAAATGTACAGAGACAAGGTAATATACTCAAAACAAACTGAATACCAAAGAATTGTCATGACAAAATACAAAGACGACGTCAGATTATTTTTAGATGGAAATATTCAATTTGGTTCTAGAGATGAATATAGATACCACGAGGCTTTAGTTCATATACCAATTTCACTAGCCAAAAACAAAGAAAATATACTTATCCTCGGCGGTGGAGATGGACTTGCCGCAAGAGAAGTACTAAAATACGATGAGGTTAAAAATATCACTCTAGTGGATTTAGATAAAGATATGGTCGAGCTCTGCAAAACTAACAATCACATAGTAGCTTTAAACGAAGGCTCTTTAAGCAATAAAAAGCTCCATGTAATCAACAACGATGCTTTTAAATATCTAGAAAATTCGAGCAAGCTCTACGATGTGATTATAGTAGACTTGCCTGATCCAAACAACGAAACCTTGAATAAATTATATACAAACCTATTTTACAGATTGTGCTATAGGAATTTAAATGAGGATGGAGCTATGGTCGTACAGTCTACAAGTCCGTATTCAGCACCTAAGGCTTTTTGGTGTATCGAAAAAACTATAGAATCTGAGGGATTTGATGTGTACCCATATCATCTACAGGTTCCCTCTTTTGGAGACTGGGGATTTAATTTGGCTATAAAATCGAGCTCAAATGATACTAAAAAAGAAAACATCTATGAATCAATAGATTTCGGCAACATAGAACTAAAATATCTAAATGAAGATGTCTTGCCTGGGATGTTTTCATTTTCAGAGGATGAAAAGGCAGATACATCTGAATTAGACGTAAATTCTCTATCTAATCCTAAATTAATAGAGTATTATCAAAAAGCAGTAGAGGAATGGGATTGATACAAAATGAGTAGTGAAGCATTAGGAAGACATATATTAGTTGAATATTACGATTGCAACGAAGACATATTAAAAGATGTAGACAAAATAGAACAATCAATGATAAAAGCCGCCAAAAAATCAAATGCAACTATAATTGAGTCGGTATTTCACCAGTTTAACCCTTGGGGAGTAAGTGGTGCGGTTATAATATCCGAATCTCATCTGACCATACATACTTGGCCAGAATACAGTTATGCCGCAGTCGATTTCTTCACATGTGGAGATATTGATTGCGATGCCGGTATTGATTTATTAAAAAAACTCTTAGAATCTAAGAACTATGAAGTTAAAAAACTTCTTAGAGGACAATTTAAATCTAAGATTTCAGATTAAATATATAAAGGCTGAACACAAAATTATTTTGCTTCAGCCTTTACTTTATATTCAAATTTTTATTTATATTGTAAATCTATATCTCCAATATCACTCTTTACATCGATAGTATATGAAGGATTTGTTCCATATTCGCCGTAAAAATCATCGCCATCCTTTGAAACCTTATCAAAATCTATATCTACATCTTCAGGCTGTTCATCTGATTTAAATTTAAATGCTAAATCCCTAGAAATTTCCAATTTGACACTACCTATATTAGAAACTATATCTATATCGTCTTTTATGCCATCTATCCCACACTTTATATCACCTATGTCAGATTCAATAACTCCACCGCCGTCAATACTATAGATTTTAATATCTCCAGTATCGTTTTTTATTTCATATGAATCACATTTTATAGGCTTATTAAGTTTAATATCACCAACATCACTTTTAACTGTTAAATCCTTTAAATCTAATTCTTTATCAAATACAGTATCCCCTACATCTGTGCTTACATAAATATTTTGATTATATGATTTAGGTATTTGAAGCTCTATTTTCATAGATGTATTATTTAAAAAATGAACCTTATTTTTATTTACACTTTTTATATCCAAAGCATCTGATTTTTGATCTACATCTAAATATTTTTTAGCTTTAATATCCTTATTAGCTTTAAATATAACATAAATATTGTCATCCTTACTTTCAGTTAATTCTACTTCGCCTAAACTCATATCTACAGATATATTTTTTAAGTTTTTTGTATC
>NZ_JAXEWM010000193.1:0-3255 GCF_034113885.1 Intestinibacter sp. | reverse complement strand
ATAAAAAATGTAAGTAATATTGATAATAAAGAATTTGAAAATATAAAAAAGAATAGAAATGAAACAAAATATGATTTAATAGATTTAAAATATGAAAATAATGAAATACCATACGATTCTAATAAAAATGTTTATTATATTTCTAAATGTGATGGAAAAGAAGATTTTGATATATTTTATAATAAAAATACTATTGTTAAATCAGTTGCAAATATTAGTGAAAATAGAATCAAGCTTATTGCATATAATAAAAATAAATATAAAATATACAATATTTGCTTAACCTACTTTCCCATTATAAATATAGAACTTTATTATAATGATGGAAAGAAAGAATTAATATCAAATAATTATACATATGGAGATATTAGCATTTTTGATAATAAGACAAATAAAATGGAATTAAATTTTATTAAAAGAAAAGCTAAATTTAAAATTAGAGGTTTATCAAGTTCATATTATGATAAAAAAAGTTATTCAATAAAATTTATTGATCCTAAAACAGGAGACGATATAATAATAAATAACTTTTTGGGATTTAATGGAAATAAAATTTTTGCGTTAAATTCCTTATATGAAGACAACTCTAAAATAAGAGATATGTTGAGTTTAGAGTCATGGAAACATATAAATAAAAAAAATAATAATAATATAGATATGAACTATGTAGAATTATTTATAAATGATAGGTATTATGGTTTATATGGATTGGGAGAGGTAATAAATGAATATACATTAAATATTAAACAAGAAAATGATTTTATCTATAAAATATCTGATCATAGAGTTCCTTTAATAAGTAGTTTTAATGACGATTATACTAAAAATGGTGGCATTGAAATTGTTTATCCAAAAGATGTAAATAAAACAAATTGGGAGCCATTAAAAAATTTTATTGATATAGTATATTATTCTGATGATGAAAGGTTTAATAAAAATATCTTAGAGTATATAAATATTGATAATTGTGTAGATTATTTTATTTTATCAGAATTAATATATAATATCGATGGCACTTGGAAAAACACAGTTTTAAGTTACGATTACAATAGTAATAAACTTACAAAAATTCCATGGGATCTTGATTTGACTTGGGGAGCTCATTGGGATGATAATTCAAAATTATGGGTAAATTATAATATAAAATATAGCAATAATTTATTATGCCAAGATAAATCATCATTTTTAAAAATATATTTAGAAAAGCGTTTATGGGAAAATAATGTGGGAAATTTTAGAAGTAAGGTAGCTCAAAAATGGAAAGTCTTAAGAAAAGAATTTTTAGAAACAGAATCGCTAGTGAACTACGCAAATAAACTATACGACGAAGTAACAGAAAGCGGCGCCAGAGAAAGAGAACACGAAAGATGGCCAGATGGAGGCTACTCAACAGACAACAAATTCATAGAAATCTTCATCAGACAAAGATTAGAATACCTAGATGGTGAATTTCTAAAATACTTAGACGACGATACAGGGGGCAACTAATGCTAGAATACCGCAACGAATACAAATACATATGTTCAGCAGCAGAGTTAAAAATCATAGAGCACAGACTTAGACCTATTATGAAACTTGATTCGCATCAAAAAGGTAATTCATATAGGATAAGAAGTCTGTACTTCGATGATTACTACGAAACTGCTTACACTGAAAATGAGATAGGAATTGATAACAGGAAGAAATTTAGAATAAGAGTATACGACAATCCAAAGGAAATGATACGTTTGGAGGTCAAATACAAAAACAGAGGAAAAACTCACAAGGATTCTTGTCAAATTTCTCAGGAGCTATGCGAGAAAATTCTCTCAGGAAAAAGAATAGATTTCGACAAAAATGCTCCTAAGCCACTAAAATTATTGTATATAGAAATGAGTATGTACAATATGAAGCCAAGGATTATAATAGAGTATGAGAGAACTGCTTTTACGTATCCGCTTGGAAATGTGAGAGTTACGTTAGACAGGAATATTTCTTATTCTAAGGATATAAAGGATTTTTTAGAGGATAGGATAAATTTGGTGCCTATTCAAGACAAGGGACAACACGTCCTAGAGGTCAAATACGACGAATTTATACCTGATTATATAGCGCAGGTATTGGAACTTGGAAACTTGGAGAGAACAGCTTTTTCTAAGTTCTATTTAGGAGATTTATTAAGCAAAAGATAGAGTAGGGGGAACATTAGAACATGAAAGAAAAACTTATAAATTTATTACTAGCTTCATCACAAATGTCGTACAAACAGATGATATTTGCGTTATTTATATGCTGTTTGATAGCAGGGTATATATTTTTAGTGTACCGAGTGGTTACTAAGACAGCTTTTTATTCAAAGACTTTTAATATAACTATGGCAGTGATGTCTATTATAACTACTGGTATTATCTTAGGGATGCAGTCAAGTTTGGTAATATCTCTAGGTATGGTAGGGGCATTATCTATTGTCAGATTCCGTACTGCTATTAAGGATCCGATGGACTTATTGTTTTTATTTTGGTCAATTGGTGAAGGGATAATATGCGGTTCTGGGTTGTATGGATTGGCGCTTATTTTGTGCGTGGTTGTAACACTTGCTATATTGATTTTGGAGAAAGTCCCAGTTAAGAGAGCTCCTTATTTGTTGATTTTCAATAGTGAGAATTATGATGTGGAGGATGATGTGATGGCTGTTGTGAAGGAGTGTACTCAGTTTTATAAGGTTAAGTCTAAGAATTTGACTAAGCAAGGGATAGATATGATTGTTGAGATTAGGACTGAGAAGGAGAAGGAGCTTATGGATAGACTTAGAGTGATTGAGGAGTTGGATAGTGTGTCTATATTGGCTCATGATGGTGAGACTAGATTTTAATTAACAATAATTATTTTAATAGGTTAATGAGAAGGAGTTTATTTATGTCAATTTTAAGAAAAATATATGATTATATTGTTATTTTTATAAATATTCCAAGAAGTATACCTATATTTATAATATATTTATTGATAAAAGATAAAACAAATTTAAATGCAGATATGAAAAGAGATACCACTTTGAATATTGCTAAAGAATTGCATCCTAGGTTATTAAAAAGTAATTGTATGAAACTTCATTATTTATTAGTATATAATTATGTGTTTAGAAATATATTTTATCTTAGAGTTAGAGAATATAATGTTATTTCAGCGAAAATATCAAAGATATTTTATAAAATAAAAGTAGATTGTGGTTTAGATGCAAAAATTGGACCAGGATTAGTTGTATATCATGGAAATAGT
>NZ_JAXEWM010000192.1:0-5766 GCF_034113885.1 Intestinibacter sp. | reverse complement strand
TGGCAAGTAAATGCAACTCTCAAGTTTTATACTTCTCAAGAAAATCACAAGATGTAAGAGGAGTATATGTAAACGATGAAGGAAATATAATAATAAATGTAGATAAAGAAATAGTACTTCTAAATAAAGATGAACTTAGCTTACCAGGAGGACATAACCTAGAAAACTGCATGGCAGCAGCTATAGGTGCATATGTACTAGGTGTAGACTTAGATGTCATTAGAGAAGTTCTAAAAACTTTCAAAGCAGTAGAACATAGATTAGAATATGTAAGAACTCTTGATGGAGTTATGTATGTAAACGACTCAAAGGGTACTAATCCAGACTCAACTATTAAAGCAGTTACTTCTTACAAGAATCCTATTATATTAATAGCTGGAGGATACGATAAGGATAGTGCTTACGATGAACTTTTAGATATTGCCAAGGAAAATGTAAAAGCTTTAGTTTTAATGGGTGCAACTGCACCAAAAATAGAAGCTTGTGCAAAAGCTAAAGGATTTGAAACAATTAAAAGAGTAAATGATATGAAAGAAGCAGTAAAAGTTTCTCACGAGCTTGCAAATGAAGGAGATGTTGTTTTACTTTCTCCAGCATGCGCAAGCTGGGATATGTACACAAGCTTTGAAGTGAGAGGACGCGACTTCAAAGATAATGTAAACAATTTATAATTAAATCTCTTCCTTCAAAGCTAATAGCGATGAGGAGGGTAGTCATTCATATGCCTAATGAAAATTTGAAAACAAAAAAACAAATTACACAGGGGATGAAGACGGAGTTTGATTTAGTGATTTTTTATACCACAATTGCGTTGGTATTGTTTGGAATAGTCATGGTGTTTAGTGCGAGCTATGTTCAGGCTTCATTTAAGCATCATGACGGTTATTTCTTTTTAAAAAGAGATATAATTTACGCTATATTGGGATTTGGCGGTATGATATTCATGTCGAATATCGATTATAACATATGGAAGAAGAATTCACTGCCACTTTGTATATTTACAGTCATATGTCTAGTACTAGTTTTAACACCTCTAGGAATAGAGGCTAACGGAGCAAAACGATGGCTTGGTATAGGAGGGGCGACCTTTCAACCGTCGGATATAGCAAAATTTGTAACTATAATAATAACAGCAAAGGTCATAGAAAAAAGATACGACGATATAAAATCTTTAAGAAAAGGTGTCATACCTATTTTAATAGTGCCGTCGATATTTTTTATACTGATAATGCTACAGCCTAATATGTCTACTGCGGGGACCCTTATAATAGTAGTTTTTATAATGCTATTTGTGGCAGGCATGAACATGAAATTTGTGTTTAGTATGCTAATTATGGGTGTAGGGTTATTTATAGCTCTAGTAATAGCAGAGCCATATAGACTTAAACGATTTACAGCATTTTTAGATCCATTTCAGGATCCTCTTGGAAGCGGATACCAGGTTATACAAAGTCTCTATGCTATAGGTTCAGGCGGGCTTTTTGGTCTAGGACTTGGTAAGAGCAGACAGAAATATTTTTACATACCAGAGCCTCAAAATGACTTTATTTTTGCTATAATAGGTGAAGAGCTAGGTCTTGTAGGCTGTATTTTGGTTATAATGTTATTTGTAATACTAGTTTATAGATGTGTAAGAATTGCTCTGAAGACAAAGGATTTATTTGCATGTATGGTAGTTATAGGGATAGGAGCTCAAATAGGAATACAGGCAGCTTTTAATATAGCTGTGGCAACATCTTCTATGCCGGCGACAGGAGTGGCGCTTCCATTTATAAGTTATGGAGGAACCTCGCTCACAGTGCTGATGGGTGAAATTGGAATTGTTTTGAATATATCAAAGAAAGTGAAAATTAATTAACAGGAGATGATCAAGTGAAGGTATTATTAGCAGGTGGTGGTACTGGAGGACATGTATATCCAGCTATAGCCATAGCAAATAAAATAAAAGAACATAATCCTGATTGTGAAATTCTATTTGTCGGAACTAAAAAGGGTATTGAATCTGAAATAGTTCCAAAGGCAGGTTTTGAATTAAAAACAGTCACAGTTCAAGGTTTTAAGAGAAAAATAGATTTAGATAATATAAAGAGAGTATTTAAATTATGTAAAGGTTTAGAACAATCTAGAAAAATAGTAAAAAAATATAAACCAGATATAGTTATAGGTACTGGAGGATATGTGAGTGGACCGGTTTTATTTAATGCAGCTATGAGTAAGAAGGTCACTATAGTTCACGAACAAAACTCTTTCCCAGGTGTTACAAATAAAATACTTTCTAAAGTTGCTACAAAGGTTCTTACAAGCTTTGAGGACTCTCACAAGAGATTTCCAGAAAAGAGTCAAGGCAAATTAGTACTTACAGGAAACCCTGTCAGAAAGGAAATCCTACAAGCTAGAAAATATATATCTAGAAAAAATCTAGGTATAGCTGAAGATAAAAAAATGGTTTTATGCTACGGAGGTAGCGGCGGCTCAGAAGAAATAAACGATGCTATGAGACTAGTTATCAAAAATATGGTAAAAGAGGACGTGGCGTTTATATTTGCAACAGGAAAGGTTTACTATGACGAATTTATAGAAAGTATAAAGGATATCGAGCTTAAGCCTTACCAAAGAGTAATGCCTTACTTAGATAATATGGCAGATGGGCTTGCAGCTAGTGACATAGTAATAGGAAGTGCAGGAGCTATATCTCTAGCGGAAATAACTGCACTTGGTAAGCCTTCAATAATAATTCCTAAGGCGTACACAGCAGAAAATCATCAAGAATACAACGCTAAAAGTATAGAGGCTCAAGGTGCTGGAATAGCTATATTAGAAAAGGATTTAACACCAGAATCTTTAAACGAAGCTGTATTTAAATTACTTGGCGATAAAGAATTACTTATAGATATGTCAAATGCAGCTAAAAAAATCGGTAAGCCAGAAGCTATCGACTTAATATACGATGAAATAATGAAGGCATACAATGAATCTCCAAATGCTAAAAAGAAAAAAGAAACAGAAGTAAAAGAAAAAGACGCTTCAGCTGAAAAATCTGTTGATGATTCAAAGGTTATAGGAATAAAAAAGAAATAAATTAAAATTAAAAATAAAGGATATAGATTAGTTAAAAGCTACTCTATATCTTTTTGTTTGCAAAAATAAAAGTTTATAGGATGTATAGCGAGATAAATAGGTTTATATATCGAAATCATATGAAAAATAGGCGATTTTAATATAAATTTGTTTTTAAAAAATAAATTTATATGTAGGAGATAAAAGTAGTTGTGTAGTATTTAAGATTAATAACTTATATTGGAGTGATTTCGATGAAAGGTAAAAAAAACAAAAGAAGGAAAATAAGGATAAATAGATTGATTACATTGTTGCTATTTATTTTTATGATTTGCTTTGGAGCGATAGTATTTATAAAAAGCGATTTTTTTTCTTTAAAACACATAAAGATAATAAATAATAATATGCTTACAAAATCAGATATAAATAGCTTATCTAAAGTTGCAATAGGAAAAAATATATTTACATACGATTTAAAAAAAATAAAATCAAATATTGAAGAGAACCCATATATTGAAAGCATATCTATAAAAAGAAAGCTTCCTAACACATTGATAGTAGATATTAAAGAAAAAGATATAATGTGCATGTTAAAGGATAAAAAAGAAAACTATTATTATATTGATAAAAGTATGGAATATGTAGATAAGGTAAATGAATCAGATATAAAACAGAATTATCCAATTGTAGGTATGGATTTTTCTGTCGACGAAAAGCAAATAAATTATAAAAATAAAAATGATAAAAAATATTTAAAGGCACTTATGAAAAATATAAAAAAACAGGGCTTAAATAAAAAAATTCGAGAAATTGACTGCTTTGACGAAAAACAAATCGATATAAGTATAGATAAAAGTATAGAAGTAGTAGTTTTAAAGGATAAAAACATAGACTATAATATAGCTAAGCTGACAAAAATTTTATTGGATTTAGAAAAACAGGATATTCATTATGGAAAAATTGATATGACTTTTTCAAAATACTCTCTATATACATATGAGTGATAAATGTATAAATTGGACTTAATAATGAGTATATATTTAGAAATAGAGTAGCTTAAATCTTACAAAAACATAAAGATTTTAAAATATAATATGTAAATTGTATATTATTATAAAAAACTTAACAAATTAAATCAAATAAATGATATAATAAGTTATATTGCAATTTAAAATGGCTTTTTTTTTAAAAAAATAGATTTTAAGTTAAATTTAACAAATATTTGAAAGAAAAATTATAAAATAGTTATTTATTTAAGAAATATACGTTAAACATTTAAATATTAAATGATATAATAAAAATATATATGGAAATAAATTATGAGAGAGGGAGGTTTCGATATGTTAAGTTTTGATTTAGAAACTGACAATAATGCTAAAATAAAAGTATTTGGCGTTGGCGGCGGCGGAAACAACGCTGTTAATAGAATGATCGATGAGCAAATAAAAGGAATTGATTTTATAGCAATTAATACTGACAGACAAGCATTAGTGACTTCAAAAGCAGAAAACCAAGTTCAAATAGGAGAAAAGCTTACAAGAGGATTAGGAGCAGGTGCTGACCCTGAAATAGGAAGAAAAGCAGCAGAAGAAAGTAAAGAACAAATAGAACAATTACTACAAGATACAGATATGGTATTTGTTACTGCCGGAATGGGCGGTGGAACAGGTACAGGAGCAGCTCCAGTAGTAGCTCAATTAGCAAAACAAAAGGGTATTTTAACAGTAGGTGTTGTTACTAAGCCTTTTGGATTTGAAGGTAAAGTAAGAATGAAAAATGCAGAAGCTGGTATTGAAGAATTAAAAGCAAATGTAGATACATTAATCACTATACCAAATGATAGATTACTAGAAGTAGTTCAAAAAAATACATCTATATTAGATGCGTTTTCTATAGCTGATAATGTATTAAAACAAGGTATACAATCTATATCAGACTTAATAAAGGTTCCAGGGCTTATAAACTTAGACTTCGCAGATGTTACATCTATAATGAAGGAAAAAGGACTAGCTCATATGGGTATAGGTAGTGCAAGTGGAGAAAACAGAGCTATAGAAGCAGCTAAAGAAGCAATACAATCACCACTTCTTGAAACATCTATAAGAGGCGCAAAAGGCGTTTTACTTAATGTAACAGGAGGACCTAGCTTATCATTATTTGAAGCAAATGCAGCTTCTAACTTAATAACTGAATCATGTGACCCAGATGCAAACATTATATTTGGGGCATCTATTAGAGAGGATTTAGAAGATGAAATAATGATAACTGTTATAGCTACAGGATTTGACAATGCTCCACAAGGTGGATATGTTGAACCTACTCCAATTAAAAAAACTGAGATACCACCAGTAGCTAAACCAGCACCAAAGCCAGCACCAAAACCTGAACCAGTTAGAGAAGTAGAACCTGTAGTTGAAGCAAAACCAGAGCCTGTTAAAACATCAAGTGACTGGGATGATGAAATGGAAATACCAACTTTTTTGAGAAATAAAAGAAGATAATTTAAATAAAGTAAAAAAACTTCCGATATTAATTTGGAAGTTTTTTTATTTATGCTAAAAAATATAATTTTGATTCATTGTAAAATGAAATTGAACTAAAAAAAATATCCATAGTAAGATATCCTGTGTTATTATTTAATCACCACAAAAAAATAAAGAAAGGATATAAATTACTATGGATAACAATAATACTAACACAAATACAAGA
>NZ_JAXEWM010000191.1:0-12196 GCF_034113885.1 Intestinibacter sp. | reverse complement strand
AGAGAAATCCTCTCCAAGCAAGGTCCATCCTATTATAACAGAAAATACTAATTCAACAGACGCCACAACACCAGCAATAGATAGCTCTACATTCTTTGCTATTCCCATCGAATAAACTATATAAGCCATCGCACTAGGTATTATACCTATACTAGCTATATATACAAAAACACGTATGCTATCTATTTTAGAAATAGTCTCAACTGGATTTATTCTAAAACTCATCAAAATAGCAGCTATTAAAAATGCATAAGAAGTCATAGTTATATTATCCATTTCCTTCAACGCTCTTTTGTTAAACATAGGAAGCATTGCATAAGTTATAGCCGCCATTATCCCAGCGAAAATCCCCAATAAATTTAGATTTTCTACTTCAACTGAACCTCCTGTAACTGCAAAGAAAGCTCCCACTACACAAAAAACAAGTGATACAAGCTTAATTCTATTGATTTTTTCTTTGTAAAGAAATCTAGAAAATATCGCCACAAACACAGGAGATACATAAAGTAAAACTGCCGCCATCGATGCACCTACCATACAAATAGAATTCATATAAGCTATATTAAATATAAATTGGCAGAATACCGCTATACCAAGTACATATAAAATCCCCTTTTTTGTTATTTTAAACATTGTAGGCATTGTCAACTTACCATATATAGTAATTATTATAAATCCACCTACCATTCTAAAAAAACCGATTTCTTCCGATCCAAAATTATGACTGCTGATTTTACTCACAAGAAATCCAAGAGTAGACCAAAATATTCCAGCCAACAAAATATAAACATATCCTATTTTTGTTTTCATAAAAAACGCCTCCACATAATGCTTTATTTAAATATCCACTAAATTCGCCTAAATAAATTAGAGTGTAAAATATTTACACTCTAATTGTATCAGCATTTTATATAAAATTTTATTAAAAATTTGTTATTTTATACAATCTACATAAAAATTGACTAACATATCCTCTTTTATAGATTTTGCTTTATCTTCATATCCTAGCTCTTCTAGTATTCTAAATCCAAATTCTAATGCTGTAGCAGGACCTCTACTAGTTATTATATTTTGGTCTACAACTACTAATTGATCTTCTAAATAATTTACCTTATCTCTTCCCTTTATAAATCCTGGATAAGATGTGCATTTTTTATCTTCTAATAGACCGAAAGCTTCTAGAGTTTGAGGAGCTGCACATATAGCTGCAACTATTTTTCCTTCACCTGCTAGCTTGATAGCCATGTTTTTTACTCTTTCATCAAGTAGATTGTCAGCACCTGGAAGTCCACCTGGTAATACTACTGCATCGTATTCATCTTGATTTACATCGTCTATTATACAATCTGATTTTACTATTATATCGTGTGTACCTCTAACATATTCGTCCTTTATAGAGCATAAATCACATTTTACACCTGCTCTTCTCATAACATCTACAACTGATAGCGCTTCTATTTCTTCAAATCCATCAGCTAAAAAAACCAATACTTTTTTCATAATCTAAATCTCCTTTACATTTAATACATCTAAATTCTAGTTGTAAAAATTTTTTTTTATTGGTATTATAGAATAGAGTTAAGTAAAAACTTAAACTATAACTTAATTATATAATTATTATATGGAAGGTGCAATTAATGATTTTAAATACACATTTAACTATTTCACAGGCTCTAATAGAAAACCTAGATCCTGCTAAATCCTTTTTCTTAAGTGAAAAGAATTTTATCTACGGCAACATCAAACCTGACATGACCTCTAAATATGTTTTACATAAACATTATTTAAAGGAATCTTTTGACATGATTATAAATAAAATAAAATCTCTTTGTAAGTTATCCTTAGACTTTATCGAAAAATATTTTTCTGTAAGTAAATTTAGTCAAGAATTAGGCGTTATATGCCATTTTTTATGTGATTTTTTCTGTGTGCCACATAGCCAACGTTGGGAATTTTCTCACAGCTTCAAAAAACATGTGATATACGAAAGAGATCTTCAAATAGTGACTAAGGAGACTGATTTTTCTAAGCTTGAAAGAGATCCAATCCATAATATCGGTGTGGAAGAATTTTTTAATAGATTATACAGACAATACGTTAAAGAAGAAGACTTTAAAAACGACCTATTCTTCTCAACTTATATGTGCAACAGTGTAGTAAACTATATATTAGATTGCATTTTAGAAAATACTGTTAAATCTTATTCGCTACAAATTTGTAGCTAGTAAGTCTAATACAAAATTATATTAATAGAAAAATATGAACTGGATGTTAATTTTTACATCCAGTTTTTTAATTTTTAAAAAAATAAGGTCTCCTAAATATTAAGAGACCCAAAAGTATATTAGAAAGAGTTTTATCCTATTACGCTTTGTTAGAACTTCTTTGTTCCCAGAAATCTGCTCCCTTTATTCCCAGCTTGATAGGATCAAAGCTTATTTCATCTCTAGGAACTCCAGCCTTCATTTGCGCCTCATAATCATTGAAGCAAATGAAAACTGTCTTAGATAGTATCAGTATGGCGATTAAGTTTAACCATGCCATCATACCGACTCCTATATCACCCATAGTCCACGCAAGACCTGCAGACTTGACACAACCAAATGCAGTCATTCCCAATAGAACTATTCTCAAACAATTTATAGATAATTTACTAGATTTTCCTCCAGTAAATTTTTTAACTAGATAAGTCAAGTTAACCTCTGCTATATAGTAATAAGCCATCAATGTAGTAAATGCAAAGAAGAAAAGTGCTATTGCCACGAAGGCTCCACCAAATCCTGGTATCAAAGTATTTATAGCATCTTGAGTGTAAACAGGACCTATATCAGGTATTCCATATTGTGGCATATTTTGAACCATAACATTTTGTGTATGTTCATTAAAAGTATTATAGCAGCCTGTCATAAGGATCATAAACCCAGTTGCAGAGCATACAAATAATGTATCTACATAAACTGAAAATGCTTGAACAAAACCTTGCTTAGCTGGATGAGAAACCTCTGCTGCAGATGATGCCTGTGGTCCAGTACCTTGACCAGCTTCATTTGAGTAAACACCACGTTTTACACCCCATGCGATAGTAGAACCTAATATTCCACCGAAGCTCGCCTCTGCTCCAAATGCAGACTTAAATATTAAAGCTAAAACCCTTGGTAAATCACCTATATTGGCAATTATTATAACTACTGCCATCAATATATAAGCGCCACCCATAAATGGAACTATGAATTCAGCGGCAGAACCAATTCTCTTAATCCCACCAAATATAACTATACCTGTTAAAATAACTAAAGCCACAGCTGTAATATTTACACTTATTCCAAATCCATTTTGTATAGATACTGCTATAGAGTTTGACTGTACTCCTGGAAGAAGTATCCCAATTGCTATAACTGTAACTATTGCAAATAATGTAGCATATGCCTTTGAAAACTTCGTGCTTCCAAGACCTTTTTCGATGTAGTAGGCAGGTCCTCCACGGTATTCGCCGTCGTGCTCTTCTTTATAAAGCTGGCCTAAAGTAGATTCTGCAAAAGCAGATCCTGCTCCTAAGAAAGCGATTGCCCACATCCAAAATAGTGCTCCGGGACCACCCCATGCAATTGCAGTTGCAACCCCTGCTATATTACCTGTACCTATACGACCTGCAAGCGCTGTACAAAATCCTTGGAAAGATGATATCCCTTGTTCAGATTTTTCTCCACCAAGTAAAAGTCCTACCATTTCTTTAAGATTCCTAATTTGTGAAAATCTAGTCCTTATACTAAAATAAATCCCTGAAATAAAACAAAGTCCAACTAGCCAGTTACTCCATACAATATTGTTTACAACATTAATTATATTCTCCATAATATCCCTCCCTTTCTGTTTTCTAGTGGCTAAATTTTAATTTAATATAAACTATTATTTATATTTGTATTAATTTAATTGTATATTTTTTCATATATACTAGTGTTAGAGCTTTGTTATAATCTAGTAAGAAAAAATTAACCCGTGTTAAAAAATTTTAAACTATTTTCTGAATATTGTGCATTTTTCGATAAAAAAAGACAAGCCTATATAAATAAACTCATCTTTTTTGCTAAATTATCAGATTTTATTGTTAAGTTATTTTATTATTGTAAATAAAAGATTACTTTTTCTTTTTTGATATTATTAATATCGCCAATAAAAAGAATATAACCGCTGAGCCGATTAATATCATTATACTAGTTGTATTTGACACTAATTTATCGTTTAAATAGTAGACTACACCCATGCTCTCCTTGAATTCATTTACATAGCTTATAGGTATATTTGAAAATGAGACCTCCATCTGTCTTTCCATAAATATCTGTCTAAGTATACTTATTCCGTGTGATGTCGGGAATAATTTAACTACATTTTGAACTGACTCTGGAAGCATTGATATCGGAAGGTATATTCCTGTTATAAAACCTATAAGAGTACCAATTATTGTACTCGCAGTTGAAAATGCCTTTTCGCTGTTAAATAGAGATACTATAAACAACACCATCGCACCGTTTGAAAGTGTAGTTACTAATATTACTAAAAATACCTCTGCAAGCTGATTTAATGTCAATGCCTCTGCACCACTGTATATTAAATAAGCCTGTGAAATAGCTAATGCAACTACTGACATTATGCTGCCAACTACAAAAGAGCTAAGTATATATCCTCCTATCAATTTAAAATTCTTCATAGGAGAAACTGTAAAATACTTCATCTTATTTTTAGATTTATCCTCTACCATTATTCCAAATGCACCCATATTCGCTGTAACAGATGTAACCCCTATCAATCCAGCTATGATCCAGCAGTTCATGAGCTGCTTTGCATCTTTTATATTTTGTAAAGAATCTGCCCATGCATCTCCTAAAAATAATACATACAATCCTAAAACTATAAATACTGCAAGTAGTGAAAAAAATACTGCTGTTTTATCTCTGAAAAATACCTTTAAATTTCTATTTGCAAAAGCTAACATCTATCTTATCTCCCTTCCTGTAATTCCTAAAAATACATCGTCCATACTTCCCTTTATTACCTCAAAGGAATCTATATAACCTCTGCAGTCGTCTATTATTTTTATACTGTCTAATGTCGTGTCTATGTTTAAAATTATATCGTTATTTTCTACTGAGAAATTATAATTATTTGAATTTAAATCCTATTATTGAAAATGAATAAAGTCTTATTTGATCGATTAGCTTCTGTAATCTCTCATCTATTATTTGACCGCACTTGATATTTATTTCTATCTCTTTATTATCTGATGATTGCTCTATTGTTAATTTCAAAATTGTTCCTCCTTTCTATTTTAGGAATTTCGTATTTTGTTTTCTTAATAAAATTATATTCTGAAATAAAATAAAAACAAGTGACTTTTAGGTCACTTGCATAAATGGATAGGTAAGATACAAAATCTAAAGTTAAAATGCTTTAATATGTATCTAAGTTTATAAAATTTTAAAACTGTGATTTAAATAAATTTGCGTAAAAACCGTCTTTTTCTAATAGCTCTCTGTGATTTCCCTTTTCTACGATTTTTCCACCGTTTAAAACTAGTATTTGGTCGGCGTTTTTTATAGTCGACAGTCTATGGGCGATTATAAAGCAGGTCCTTCCCTTCATAACCTCTAAAAGTGCATTTTGGATTTGAACCTCTGTCTTTGAGTCTATATTGGATGTCGCCTCGTCTAGTATCAGCATCTTGGCGTCTGTAAGCATTGCTCTAGCTATATTTAGAAGCTGCTTTTGACCTTTAGATATATTATCTCCATTTCCAGTTATCATAGTGTCGTATCCGTCTGGAAGTCCTTCTATGAAGTCGTCTATTTTGGCGAGCTTTGCGACTCTCTTTACATCGTCTAAGGTGGCATTTTCATTTCCATAGGCTATATTTTCATATATTGTTCCTTCAAACAGCCATGTCTCTTGGAGTACCATAGCATAAGCACCTCTGATACTCTCGTTCTTTATATCGTCTATACTTTTATCGTCTACTGATATTTCACCTTGATCTCTATTGTAAAACTTCATAAGTAAGTTTATTATCGTGGTCTTCCCTGAGCCTGTAGGGCCTACTATCGCCACTACTGTATTAGGCTTTGCATTTATATTTAAATTCTCAAGGACCTTTTCATTTAAATCGTAGCTAAAGGTCACATTTTTCATATCTACCTTTCCACCTATATTTTTTAAATCCTCTGCATCTATTTTGTCCTTTTCTTCGCGATTTTCATCTATGAATTTAAATACCCTCTCGCTGGCTGCAAATGCCGACTGCATATCCGCAATTAGATTTGAAATCTCTCTAATCGGTCCTGAAAATTTTCTAGAATAAAGAACAAATGAAGATATCTGGCCTAGCGTCATCTGATTCATCAAATACAAAATAGAGCCCACTGTACTTATACATGCAAGAGATAAGTTATTTATAAAAGTCATAAGCGCCATGGTCATGCTTCCATAGTACTCTGCATTGTAATAAGCATCTACTGCATCTTTATTTACCTTTTGGAAGTCGTCTAATGCCTTAGCCTCTTTGTTGTACGCTTTTATGACCTTTATTCCGCTTATATGCTCCTCTACAAAGCCATTTAGATCTCCTATTTTTTTAGCTCTTTTTCTAAAAAGTGGTCTAGTCCTCTTAGTTATATATTTAGTCGCCATAACTGACATAGGTATAGTAACGAAAAATATCAAGACTAATTTTTTAGATATCGTAAACATCATAAAAAAAGAGCCTACTAATGTAACCACACTAGTCAATATATTTACTAAATCAGTAGAAAGCGTAGAACCCATAGTATCTATATCATATGTAAGCTTACTCAAGATATCTCCCACGGAATTTTTATCAAAATAGCTGACAGGTAGATTTAAAATAGTCTCAAAGGCATCCTGTCTAAGCGAATAAACTACATTTCTAGCTGTTTTTACCATTATAATCGAAATTATATACGATAAAATCGACGAAGCCACATAAAATAAAGCCATCAAAAATCCGTAGTAAAAGATCTTAGAAAAATCTATGTTTCCCCTTCCGTATTCTATTACCTCAATCGCATATCCAGATAGCATAGGGCCAACCAAAGAAAATGCATTTGATATAAATGTCAGCATTATAGATATAATTATGGCAAATTTATATTTATATAAATACTTCCATATTTTTTTTAGAATATATCTTGTATCTCTATCGTCGTTATTTCTAGCCATATTTTATAAATCTCCATTTTGAATTTCATTTATTTCAAAGTACATAGGACAGCTTTTCAGCAGCTCTTCGTGGTCGCCGTAGCCTACTATTTGTCCTCCATCTAATACCATTATTTTTGAGCATTTTTTTATAGAATTAATTCTAGAGTCTATGATTATCTTAGTTGTAGCTTTGTAATTTTCTAAAATACTCTCTCTTAGACGCATATCTGTCTTAAAATCCAAAGCGCTAGATGCATCGTCTAATAGCAAAATCTCGGGATTTCCCGCAAAAGCCCTCGCCAGTAAAACCCTCTGTTTTTGGCCTCCACTTAGGTTATTTCCCTTTTGAGAGATGATTTTTTCAAATCCATATTCACTTTGGTCGATAAAATCCATTGCCTGAGCTGATATAGCCGCCTTTTTTATCTCTTCATCCGGTAAATTCCTTCCCAAATCAATATTTTCATAGATTGATTTTGAAAATAAATAGTCATTTTGGAATACTACACCGAACATATTTCTAAGCTCTGCCTTATTCATATCATCTATATTTACTCCATTTATCAATATCTCACCTTCATCTATTTTGTAAAATCCCATCAGCAATAAGATTATAGTGCTCTTTCCAGAGCCAATCGGTCCTATTATTCCTAGAGAATCGCCCGTTTTAATCTCAAAGCTGATATTTTTTATAGCATCTGATTTTTTATTATACGAAAATGCGACATTTTTAAATTGAATATGGTATTCTGATTTGCAGCTATTTTTTAAATTTGTTTTCCCCATATCAACGTCTTCTATATCTAAATCTTTTTCGACCTCTAAGATTTCACTGACTCTAATCGCCGATGCCTCTGCCTTAAAATACATTATAAATAGCTTGGTGACAGATTTCATAGCAGTAAGTATTATCGTAAAATAACTCAAAAAAGCCACAATAACCCCTACCTGTATAGCTCCCTTTTCAACTCTATAAGCACCTACTACAACTACTAAAACTAATCCTAAATTAAACAATATATTGACTATAGGCTGATTTAGGCTCATAACCATGCTTGCTGTGGTATCCTTTTCACTTACCTCCTTGTTTACTCTGTAAAATCTCTCTCTTTCATAATCAGCCTTAGAAAAGGCTTTTATGACCTTGACTCCTGTGATATTTTCTCTAATGACTCTGACCAAGCTGTCTATGGATTTTTGCAGGCTCATATAAAGTGAAACCCCTCTTTTAGATATAAAAGATATGAAAAAAGCTATAAAAGGCATTATTAGAATCAATATAAAGGTCAACACAGGATCGAGTGTCAGAGTTATCATAATCCCACCTATTAGCAAAATAGGGGCTCTGACACCTAATCTCTGCATAATACAAATTGTCCTGTGTATATTGTTGGTATCAGTAGTCAACCTAGATATCAAAGAAGGTACTGTGAAATAATCTATTTGACTACTTGATAGAGTATTTATTTTTTTATATAGATCATATCTTAAATTACAGGTTACATCCCTTCCAACTGCTGCAGCATTTCTATTTGCGTACACATTTGCAAAAACTCCGATAGTCGCACATACTACCATCAAAAGTCCCCAAAGGTAGATTTGCTTTATATCCCTTTTAAAGATTATATTGTCTATCATATATGCAAGTATCCACGGTATGCATAAATCCATTATAGTTCCCACAAATTTAATTGAAAGCCCCCAAATCATCCTTTTTAATTCCGGTTTTATATAAGAAATGATAGTTTTCATAATTATTTTTCGCTATTTAGTAATTCCAATCTCAAATCATTTAGTATAGTATTAGCAGCTCTAACTCTTATTCCCTGTCTATTTCCATTGAATATGTACTTCTTAGAAATCACCTTTCCGTTTATATAAATTCCAAAATAGACAAGACCTACTGGTTTTTCGTCTGTTCCTCCATCAGGTCCTGCTATTCCAGTTGTCGCTATTCCTATATTTGTGTTGTATCTTTTAGCTACACCAGCTGCCATTTCCTCTGCACATTGACTACTGACTGCTCCGTATACGTCTAGTGTCTCTTGTTTTACGCCTAGTGATTTCATCTTAGCTTCATTAGAGTAAGTTACACATCCCTCCATAAATACAGAAGATATTCCTGGATAATTTATAAGTGATGCTGATACTAGACCTCCTGTACAAGACTCTGCTACAGCTATTTTTAAGTCGTTGTCTACAAGATATTTTGCCACAACCTCTTCTATGCTAGTTTCTCCTGTAGCATATAGACTTTGTCCAAATCTTCTCTTCATTTCATCAGACATAGGCTTTATAAGAGCTCTGGCTTCTTCTACAGTTTTAGCCTTTGCAGTAATTCTAAGCGTACATTCGTAGCCCTTTGCGTAAGTTGCTATTGTAGGATTAGTTTGAGTATCTATTATGTCTAATATGTCGTTTTCGACCTTTGACTCACCAACACCTATTATTCTAAGCACCTCTGATTCTATTACTTCGTCTGTAAATTTTGACAAATAAGGTTTTACATAGTTTTCAAACATAGGTTCCATTTCTCTAGGTGGTCCTGGAAGCACGACTATCATTTTGCCGTTTTTTTCCATTATACAGCCTGGTGCTGTTCCATTGTCGTTTTTAAGTATGTAGGCTTCCTTTGGGAAGTAAGCTTGTTTTTCGTTGTTTTTAGTCGGTATTCTATTCATGCGTTTAAATCTCTCCATCATTGCATCTAGTGATGGCTTGTGAAGAACTAGATCATATCCAAAGTATTTTGCACATACCTCCTTAGTTATATCGTCCTCTGTAGGTCCAAGACCTCCTGTACATATTACTATATCGCTTCTATTTAAGCTCTCCTCTAAAGTACTTAGAAGTCTAGCTTCATTATCTCCAACAGTTATTTGATAGTACATTTCTATCCCCATAGCTGCTAATTCTCTAGATAGATATCTACAGTTAGTGTTTAAAATATCTCCTAATAAAATTTCTGTCCCTACTGTTATAATTTCTGCTTTCATAATACATCTCCTATTTATTTAAAATAATAAATGCACATATTAAATTATGGCATAATAATCTAAAATGACGGTGGCGTCATAGCGCAAATCAATACACATTCTTCATCCTTGTTGTAATTTTCATATACGTGGTTGACATTGCTTTTAAAATAAAAACTATCGCCTTCCTCTAAAATATATTCCTTTGCATCAAATATTAGCTTCATCTTTCCTTTTATTATATAGCCACATTCTTCACCTTCATGATTTACTAGGCCTTTATTTTTTTTAGTTTCACCTTTTAATGTTATAAGTAAAAGCTCTAGATTTTTATCTACTAAATCTGGCATCAATAATTCATATATTTTTGTAGCATCGTTAGTCTGTATTTTTTTTCTATCGCTTTTTCTAACTATAACGTCTTTATCAGTATCTTCTTCAAAAAAATAGCCTATATTTACATCTAATCCCTTTGCTATTTTCCACATAGCCTTTATAGATGGAACTACCTTATTTCTTTCGATTTGGCTTATAAGTCCAATACTAAGTCCAGTATTTTCTGATAAATTGGCTATGCTTAGTTTTTTTATTTTTCTGAGATTTCTTATTTTCTCCCCAACATCTATATTCATATCATTATCCATTTTTTCGCTCTCCATTTTTGTTAATCATTCTTCAATATATATATTATATATAAATTCCATTATTTTTCTATTATTAATTATATTATAATTTATTACATTTTAAATATATAAAACATTATTTTTTAATATATTAAAATTTTTATACTTTATATTGTATGCAAAATGCAGTATTTTTTTAATATTTTGAAATTTTTTATTTTTATTTTTTTTAATTTTATTCGATATTTTTGATTTTTAAACTTATTTTTTTAATTTTTTTTGATATTTATCGACTTTTAATCTGTATTTTTACTAATTTAACTATATTTTATTTAATTTTTACCATATATTGAAATATTTAATTTAATAAACTATAATAAAATTAAATATTTCAATATATTAAATTTTTCAATATACTAAAATATTTAACAATTTATTTTTAAGGAGGATTTTATATGAACAGTTTAATTTCACCAGACAATACTTGGGTCTTATGGGCTTTCTTATGTGGCTGGGCAGCAATCAGTATCGTTTTAGAACAAAGATATCAATGGGCAGCAAAAGTCACTGGAGCAATAATAGCATTAATAGGTGCTTTGGCATTATCAAACTTAAAAATCATACCAACTGAATCTCCAGTTTACGACAATGTTTGGACTTATGTAGTTCCACTTGCAATCACTCTTTTATTATATCAATGTAATATAAAGAAAATATGGAAAGAAAGTGGAAAGATGCTTATCATCTACTTATTAAGCGCAGTAGGTACTATGATAGGTGCAGTAGTTGGATTCTACTTATTAGCTAGCAAGATACCTTACTTAGGGGAAGTTGCCGCTATGATGACTGGATCTTATATAGGTGGTGGAGCAAACTTCGCTGCTATGTCAGCTGCTTTTGACACTCCTGGTGATGTAGTTTCTGCAGCAGTTGTTTCTGATAACTTACTAATGGCATTATACTTCTTTGTATTAATAGCTATGCCATCAATAGCATTCTTCAGAAAACACTTCCTTCATCCTTATGTAGATGAAGTTGAAAAACAAGAAGTAAAAGAAGGCGAAACTGCAGCTGCTTCTTATTGGACTCATAAAGACATATCATTAAAAGATATAGCTTTATGTATAGGTAGTGCTTTTGTAATCGTAGCTGTTTCTACTTCTATAGCACAATTTTTCGCATCAGTTATTCCAACAAGTAATGCATTTTTATCTCTTTTAAATACTTTACTTGGAAACCAATACTTAATAATAACTACTGTTACTATGATCGTGGCTACTGTATTTGGTGATTTCTTCTCTAACTTAGGTGGAGCTCAAGAGCTTGGTACATTCTTAATCTACATATTCTTCGTTGTAATAGGTGTTCCAGCTTCTATACAATCTATAA
>NZ_JAXEWM010000190.1:0-29258 GCF_034113885.1 Intestinibacter sp. | reverse complement strand
ATCCTTATGCCACTTGCAATACCTCTAGCATATTCTATAAATCCAGATATGAGCTATGTAATAGTTTCAACAAGTGCTGTTTTAACAGGTGCAATATTTGGAGACCACTGCTCACCAATATCAGATACAACTATACTATCTTCAATGGGTGCAGGATGCGACCATATAGAACACGTTAGAACACAAATACCATATTCACTATTTATAGCAGCTATAACTATAGTATTTGGGTATATACCAGCTGGATTTGGATTACCTGTATATGTAGTTTTACCTTTAGCATTGGTGGCTGTATTTGTAGGAGTTCAAATATTAGGTAAGAGCGTAGAAATAGATCAAGAATAGAAATTTTAAAAGATAAAATAAATCAAAACTGTTGTGTGAACTTTCATGCAGCAGTTTTTTTATAACACATAGGAAATTATATTCATTTTTAAATTGTGGATAAATATAATTTCCGTACATGTGTTTCAAGAAAATCTACATTATGGATCTTTAGGATGAAGATTTTCTTATTATAAAAAAAATTATACAGGCAATAATAATAAAGAAATAATAAAGAAAGGAGTGCTGTATAGCGTATTATTATGCCTTATATAAATTTTAAAGAAGAGAATTATAAATTATCTAAGCAATTAGCAAATAGAAAGAACAACAATATAAATATTAGAAAAAAAATCATCAAGGATCACAATTTAGTTAGGGAGTACAGTCCATTTGACGAGTTCAGCTTTAAAAATATAAAAAATAAAATAATAGGTAGTGATAAGATTTTAGATGAAATAGATTTTAGATTGGAAGTAGGCAAAAATTTTGTCTGTGTCAATTTTTATAACTGTAAATTTCAAAATATTAAATTTGTAGACTGTTCGTTTATAGGATGCAATTTTAATAGATGTATGTTTGAAAGCGGTGGTGTCGTATTTGAAAATTGCACTTTTACTAAGTCTGATTCGATAAAGACACCTTCTTTAAATATAAAAGATAATTTTTCAGCTACATTTGAGGAGTGTAAAATATACGCTAAATTTAAAGGCTGCGACTTATCTTATTCTATATTTGAAAATTCTATCCTAAAAAATACTAGCTTTGAGCTAAGCAATATGCAGGCTGTGATCGTGACAAAGTGCGATTTACACGATATAGAAGTATGTGACTCAGATTTTCAAAAATTTAAAACTTGTAAATGTTATATAAATAATTTCAAATTTAATGATAAGTATATGACTACTTTTGACGAGAAGACTTTTTTTGATAAGTTAATCGAGAGAAAAAAAGATAGAGACGAGTATGAAGGGATATATACTGTATATCAAAATATAGCCGATAAATACAAGCAAAATAATTTGAACAGCAATTTTGGAGAGTACTATTATCTAGCTAAAAAAGAGGAACATAAGACTTTGGGGTTTTTGCCAAAGCTAGAATCTTATTTATATTGGTTTTCATGTGGATATGGTGAAAGACCGATTTACAGTATTTATACGAGTTTATTTATAATATTTCTATTTGCTTTTTTGTATTTAATATTTGGTATAGAGATACATGAACAATTAGTACAATACAGTAATTTACAAACACTAGAATTTTTATCTATAGATAAGCTTTATAGAGATTTTAAAGAGGCGTTTTTTTTAAGTGTGAGCTTATTTACAGGAGTTGGTGGGGAAAATAGTATTGCTGCATTGTCTTCGTATTTTTGGGCAGATATAGAAATGCTTATAGGTGTCATTATGACAGGAATTGGTACAGGTACTTTGATAAGAAAAATTATAAGATAATTCAAATCAATATCTAAAGTTAAGGATTAATAAAGGTATTGATGATATTATAAAAGTAGTTAAAAATAACGATTTAAAGAAAAGTGTAAATATCGTGGTTTTATGATACAATGTTAAAAAAGATATTACAGGCGGAGGAATACAATGGATTCTAATGAAAGAGTAGACGAATTTTTAAAATTACAAGAAAAAGGTATCTCCTTGGAGGAAATAGCTTCCACATTGGGTGTAAAACCACAAACACTTAGAAAAGATTTAAATAAAAGTGGATATAAAAGTATAAAGGGTAAATACGTAAAAAATAATAGCTTTGAGCAGGTAAAGTTTAAAGAAACTGATATTATTGCGACAGTAGAAAAGCCACCTTCTAAAAATAAATCCACTAAGCCTAAAAAAGATAAAAAAATAAATATAACTCAAGAGGATTTAGATAAGCTATGTGAGGTTTACGACTGGTATTTATCAGTAAGAGATTTTAAATCATTAAAGAGAAAGAAAAATAAAAAGGATATAGCAATAGATTTTGAGCCTACAGAAGATAAGAATGTAAGCTTGAAAGTAGACAAAGGAGTTTGGGAGGATTTTCTACGTCTATGTAGTAATTCAGGATACGATAGAAAGACAATAGTGACTCAAGCTTTAAGTGATTTCATGAAAGTGCATAATGATTTACTTTAAATAAATTTTATTTAGATATATTAAGCTTCTATATTCTATAGAGGCTTAATTTTGTTTAAAATGTATAAAAATCATCAGGAGGTATATATGAAAGTTTTAGTAGTAGAGGACAATATAAAATTATTAAAAAGCATTATAGATGAATTAAATAATCATTTCGAGACAGAATCTTGCAGCGATGGAGAAGAAGCGCTGTATATGATAGAGCAAAATATATACGATTTGATAGTTTTAGATTTGATGCTGCCGAATTTATCAGGAATAGAGATATTGAAGTCTATGAGGGATAAATTTATAGACACGCCAGTTTTAATATTGACTGCAAAGGAATCTTTAAATGATAAGGTAAAGGCATTTGAAATAGGTGCTAATGATTATCTTACAAAGCCTTTTTATATGGAGGAATTAGTAGCTAGAATATACGCTATTTTAAGAACAAATGGAAAGATGCAGGCTAGAAATACTATAGATTTTAAAGATTTGCATCTAGATTTAAATAAAAGAAGAGTATTTATAAAGGATGAAGAAATAGAGCTTCAAAATAAGCAATTTAATCTATTGGAGTACTTGCTTTTAAATAAAGGAACTATATTGTTAAAGGAACAAATTTACGATAGAGTTTGGGGTATAGATTCAGATGTTACAATAGAAATTGTTGAAGTTTACATAAGTCATTTGAGAAAAAAATTAAGTAAATACGGCTATGATAAATACATAAAAACAAAGAGAAAAGTAGGTTATATGTTCGATGATAAGTAAAGAAGTTCTTGAAAAGACTCAGAAAAAATTAATTAGAATAAATATGCTCGTAGTTTCAGGTTTTTTGATTTTACTATGCATTTTTACATACATATATTTTAGCTATACTAACAACGCTAATATAAATAGAGAGATGGAAAATGAACTTGAATCTATAGTCGGTCAATTACATAAATTAGATAGTAGATACGGTCTTTTATACGGTTTGGAGATAGAAGGTTTAAAATTAAAAGATCCTAAAAATATGGTGTATATATATGTAGATAATGATTTAATAAATCCAAATAGCAATCCATATTTTGGGGATGAAGGACCGAATGATCAACAGAAGGATGAAAAAAATGGATTTTACTCTTATAAAAAAGGAGATTACAATTTCAGAGTTTGTAACTATACATATGGCGATTACCATATAAAAATAATGAGAGAAATAAACAGCGAATTAAGCTCTAGAAAGCAGTTGCTTTTTACTATGATTCGCGCTGTAGTTATATTCTGTATTTTAACTTATTTCATAGCTCTTTACTTGACTAGAAATGCTTTAAAACCAATAGAGACGACTTGGAATAATCAAGCGAAATTCATTCAGGATGCATCGCATGAATTAAGAACACCTATCACAATAGTATTTTCAAAATTAGAGGGACTTTTAAAGCACCCAAATAATACAATAAGTGATGAGATCGAAGGCATTGCTGATGCGATGAATGAGGCTAGAAGGCTTAAAAAGATGATAAATGACTTGTTGACACTTACTAAGGAGGACTATGTAGATTTAGTTGAAAAGGAAGAGCTTGATTTAGAAAAGTTAGTCGAGGATTTATGTGACGACTTTTTCGATATAGCTTTAATTCAAAATAAAACGCTGAAGATTTCTTCTCAATTAAAGCATAAAAATATAGAAAGTGATAAAAATAAACTTCGACAATTGCTTATAATTTTCATAGACAACGCATTTAAATACACTGAAGAGGAAGATTATATAAAAATTTCTCTAAAGGAAAAGGAGGAAAATATTTATATAATAATCGAGGACAATGGAATTGGAATTAAAAAAGAAGAAATCCCACACTTATTCGATAGATTCTTTAGAAGTGAAAATGTCAGAAATAAAGATATAGATGGTTCTGGAATAGGTCTTTCTATAGCAAAGGTACTTTCTGAGAGCTTAAAATACAAGTTGACTGTAGATTCAGAATACGGTAAATGGACTAAGTTTGAAATAATTATACCTATAGACGTAGATTAGTAAAAATTAACATGATAAAATGTGTTTTTATATAAAAAATATGGGTATAATTGTTAATAGATAAATACAAATAAAAATCAGGAGGACGAAAAAATGGCAAAAATAATCAATTCAATCGAATTTAACGATACAATAAAAGAAGGAGTAGTAGTTGTAGACTTTTTCGCAACTTGGTGTGGACCTTGCAAGATGCTAGCTCCAGTATTTGAAGAATTAAACGAAGAGCTTGAAGATGTAAATTTCGTAAAAGTAGATATAGATCAAAGCATGGATTTAGCTCAAAAATTTAGAATAGTATCAGTTCCAACTATGAAAATATTTAAAGATGGTCAAGAAGTAGATACATTGATGGGATTTATGCCTAAGGAAGCGATAAAGAGCAAAGTAGAAGCTCACTTATAAAAAGGTGATACACTATGAGATACGACATAGCTATAATTGGCAGCGGTCCAGCTGGACTTAGCGCCGCTGTAAATGCAAAAATAAGAAATAAAAACTTTATAATATTTGGAAATAGAAATTTAAGCAGTAAAATTGAAAAGGCTCCAGTTGTAGATAATTATTTAGGGCTTTACAATATAACAGGTCAAAATCTCAAGGAAAATTTTCAAAATCATATAGATTCTATGAATATAGAAATAGATGAGCATAAAATAACAAATGTATATGCTATGGGAGATTACTTCGCTTTGATGAGTGGAAGTGAAATGTTTGAGGCGACTACAGTTATAATTGCTATAGGTACAGATAGCAGTAAATCAATAAATGGAGAAGAAGAATTCTTAGGAAGAGGTGTAAGCTATTGCGCAACTTGCGATGCTCCTCTTTACAGAGATAAAAACGTATGTGTTCTTGGATATAATAAGGAATCTATACACGAAGCTAATTTTCTAAATGAAATAGCCTCAAAGACGTATTTTATTCCTATGAGAAATACTTTAAAAAACGATTTAGATTCTGTAGATAAAGATATCGAAATAATAAGTAAAAAGCCTACAGAAATAAAGGGTGAAATGCTTGTAAATGAATTAAATTTCGAGGATCAATCATTGAAGGTAGATGGAGTATTTATAATAAAAGACAGTATGTCACCTAAAAATTTAGTTCCAGGATTAGAGATGAATGATAAACACATAAAAGTAGATGTAGATATGAAGACTAACTTAGCCGGATTATTTGCTTGTGGCGACTGTGTAGGGAGACCTTATTCTTACATCAAAGCCGCTGGCCAAGGTCTTACTGCAGCTTTAAGTGCAGTTGACTATTTAGCTGAAAACTCTAAATAAATACGATATAAAGGATACAGAGATTGTATCCTTTTTTTGTTTGTTTAATTAGAAACAATTTAAAGTATGATTAATATAATAATATTAGAGCAAAATTATAATAATTGTATTTTAAGGGGCAAATTATGAATGAATATAAAAAAGTAAAAAATATATTGATGGCTATATTGATAGTCAATTTATTAGTAGCTTTTTTAAAAATAATAATTGGAAATTACATCGGTAGCTACAGTGTATCTGCTGATGGGTTGCATTCTTTATCAGATAGTGCATCTAATATTATAGGGATTATAGGAGTTATGATATCATCTAAGCCATGTGATAAGGAGCATCCATATGGGCATAAAAAGTTTGAAGTGCTGTCGAGTTTATTTATAGGAATTATGCTACTTTTTATAGCAGGAAAAATCATAATAGAGTCGATTTTACAAATAAACACAAGCCAAAGCTTAAATTTGACAGTGGAAAGCTTTATAGTATTAGTGATTACGCTCGTTATCAATGTGATTGTATCTAGATATGAATACAAAGCCGGCAAAAAATTAAATAGCTATATATTGATATCTGATTCACTCCATACGAAAAGTGATATATTTATATCCATCGGCGTTCTAATTACATTAGTGCTTATAAAATCAGGAGCGCCGATAATTATAGATAAGATAGTTTCATTTGCAGTAGCGTCATTTATATTGTATGCTGCATTTAAGATTTTTAAATTTACAATCGATATATTAGTAGATAGAGCTATGATTGAAGAAAAAGAGCTAAAAGAAGCAGTTAGTGATTTTGAAGAAATAAAAGAAATTCATAATATAAGGAGTAGGGGAAGTGAAAGTGATATCTATGTAGATATGCATATTATGGTAGAGCCAAATATGACAGTAGAAGCCTCACATAAATTAGAACACAATATAGAAAGGCAAATACAAGATAAAATAAATCAAAATATACAAGTGATAATTCATATGGAACCGTATTACAAAGCATAATATTTTAGCATTTATGTTGTGTTTTGGAATGGTTGCATGTACAAGTGATGATGATAAAGATGATGACAATAACAACACTGTTATAGAATCAACTTCTGATGATGACCAAGATGATGTTGATGACCAAGATGACCAAGACGACCAAGATGATCAAGACGACCAAGATGATGATCAAGATGATCAAGACGATGACGATAATTAATAAATAAAAAAATAGTAGGAAATTACATATTTCCTACTATTTTTTTATAATGCAATTGAATAGATATTTTAATCAATTTTTTTAGAATGATTTATTAAACTTTCCAATCTCTTGTTTAAATTGTCTATTGTAGTACTTATTTGACTTAAAGAATCACTAGCCAAGCTATCTTCTTCAACATGGTAATTTAAATAAAAATCATCAAGCTGTTGTATAAATTTATACGCATGGGCAGTAGTTTCTAAGTAATCATCAAAGTATTTACTTTTTAAACCTTCCTTAAATTTTTTGATGTCTTTTTTTATAAAATCAACGAGTTTGATTTCATTTGAAAAAGCTCCTTGAGGTAGTGGATAAGGCATAATTCTTTGCAAAAAATACTTGTTTTTAGCATTTATATTGTATGTATACATAACCTCAAGGTCGTCATCTAACATGAACTTTATAAAGTATAAATCACCTTTTACTTTTTGGATTTTATCTGCACCAAGCTGTCTCAATAGTATTTCTATTGAATCTCCCTTTACTGAATCAATTCTGTCAATTGACAAGACAAACACCACCTTTTATTAAAAAGTTAATTATTATATAATTATATAGCAAATTTTATTAGTAAGTAAGCTGATGATATAATTATTGTTAAAATCATTATAGGGAATCCTATTTTTAAATAATCTATAAATGTTATAGGATAGCCATGTTTTTGACCTACACTAGCTAAAACTACATTTGCAGAAGCACCTATTAAAGTTCCATTTCCTCCAAGACATGCTCCTAGAGAAGTTGCCCACCATAAAGGCATAACGTCCATACCTTGAGTTTGCATAGTAAGAATTAATGGTATAAGCGTTGCAACAAAAGGTATATTATCTAAGAATGATGAAACTATTGCAGAAATCCATAATATTAAGAACATAGTTAAGACAACATTTCCATGAGTTTCTGTAATTAATAAGTTTGCAAGCATAGAAATTACACCAGTATTAGAAAGTCCTCCTACTATTATGAATAGTCCAGCGAAAAACGCAATTGTAGGCCATTCTACGCTGTATATTATTTCATGAGGATCTTGTTTACCTATTAATAGCAATATGCATGCCCCACTTAAAGCTACTACAGAGGATTCAATACCTAATTTGCTATGAGACATAAAGCCAATTAATATCATAATAAGCACAAGTATGCTTTTTACTAATAGAGTTTTATCTTGTATTGCCTTTTTTTCATCTAAATTGGCGATTAATTTTTCTGATTCCTCGCTTTTAACGAGTTGTTTTCTGTAAAAAATTTTAAAAATAACTATTACAATAGCTAGTATTATTACTATTATTGGTCCTAAATTAACTATAAAATCACCAAAGCTCAATCCAGCCGCACTACCTATCATAATATTAGGTGGGTCACCTATTAATGTAGAAGTACCACCGATGTTTGATGCCAAAATCTGTGTGATTAAAAAAGGAATAGGATTTATTGAAAGAATGTCACTAATTACAAGTGTCATAGGTCCTATTAACAAAACAGTAGTTACGTTATCTAATACAGCAGATAAAAACGCTGTTATTATCATAAAGTAAACCATGATTTTAGAGGGATCTCCTTTAGAAATCTTTGCTGTCAATATAGCGACGTATTCAAATAATCCAGATTTTTTTACAATTGAAACGACAATCATCATTCCAATTAATACAAATAATGTATTAAAGTCGATATGGCTGATACCTTCTTCAAATGTAAGTATTTTAAATACGAACATCAAAGCAGCACCAGACAAAGCTACAACAGTTCTGTCTATTTTTTCACTGATTATCAATAACATGACAATAGCAAAAATAGCAATAGCGATTATTTGTTGTGTGTTCATGTTTGTTTCCTCCAATTTCCATAATATAATTAAACTATTTAAAGATAATAGTCCTTTTTTATAAAAATATCTATAAAAAAAGCTAAACTTAACAAAAAGTTAACATAAAAATACATGATAACGTTTGATTAAATAAAATATTATTTTAATAATATATATATTTTGTTTGAGCGCTTGAAGGAATTTTGAATTTTTTATCGAATAAAATATTTATACAGCAAGGAGGTAAGCTAGATGGAAAGATGGCAGAGAATGAATGTGATTTTTAGTTTAATAGGGTTTGCTATATTTGTAGTTTGTATAATTTTTGTAAAAAAGGTTCCAGTATTATTGTTACCAGCAGCATTTGCACTTGGAATAGCCTTTAATTGCTTTAAGACTATATATAAAAAGACACCACCTCCAGGATATGAACAAGAGGTTGAAACTAAAAACAATAATATTCCAAAAAATAAAAAGAAGAAAAAAAGTAAAAAAAGATAAGTTGAAGATCCATTCACTATAAAATAGAGAATGGATTTTTTGCAAATTTAAATTAATAAGTATTTATGATATAATAATAAAAAAACGATATTGAGGTTGAATAGATGAAGGATGGATTTAATAGAGATATAGATTATTTAAAGATCTCTTTGACTAATAAATGTAATTTAAGATGTGTCTATTGTACGGGACAGAATACAGATTTTTTTGATAAAAGTATAAATAAATTTTTGAGAACTGATGATTATAAATTTATAATAAAATCGATGGCTAAATTGGGTATAAAAAATATAGAATTTACAGGGGGAGAGTCTCTTTTAGATTCTAATTTATGTGAATTAATTTACTTTGCTAAAAATAATTGCGGTATAGAAAATATAATGCTTACTACAAATGGGATTGATTTTTATAAGGAGGCAGCAGATTTAAAGCGTGCTGGATTAGACAAGGTAAATATAGCTATTAATTCCTTAAAGGAATATAGATATAATTCTATTACTAGAAATGGAAGCTTATGTGATGTGTTGAAATCATTTAATACTGCACTTAAACTAGGAATTGAGACTAATATAGATACCTTGGTTATAAAAGGCTTTAACGATGATGAACTATATGATTTTATAGAATTTGCCAAAAATTTTCCTATAACTTTGAGATTTTTTGAACTGATGAAGGTTGGGGCGATGAAAAGCTTATTTGAAGCAGGTTATTTAAATGTCGTAAATATAATAGACAATGTAGAAGGTGTTACTAAAATTTTATCAAATGATAAGATTTGTAGAAATTATTATAAATTAGATGGATCTAAAGGAAGAATAGGAGTAGTTTCTGTATTTAATGATCCAAATTGTTGGATATGCAATAAGATATTGATTAGCTACGATGGAAAGTTGAGACTTTGCACTTATTCAGATAAAGAATACGATATACTACCGCTTTTGAATAAGCCTATTACTTTTTCGGAATTCATGAAGGATATTATACCTTATAAGCCTAAGGATTTCGATGAAATAAAGAATAGTATTACTAATAGAAATATAAACGAGATATAATTTTTTGTATAATATAAAAAGGGCATTTGAGTGCTCTTTTTTAATGTTAGAAATATATAATATTTAAGATAAAGATAGTTAAAATAAAAGGAAGGAAGAGGTGAAGATATGGAAATTTCTAAAATCGGAGAAATACTTAGAATAAACACGCAGAGAGTCAAGTACAATAGTGGGTTTGTATTTTACAAAAACAATTATGTAAGTAATAATTACGCAAGTTTAAAGGATTCTACGGCGACTTTTTATGGAAGCGTATACGACGAGCATCATAGAAAAACATATACTGCTATGATAAGTATAAATTTAAATACTAGAGTTATCTCAAATGCAAGCTGTGACTGTCAAAATGCATTTACACCAAATCTAGAGAACAAAATTTGTCCTCATATGGTGGCGATAGTTTTAAAGGGCTTGGAGCATTTGAAAAATAAAAATAAAAAGACCTTATCTAAAAAAGATGTAGTAATAAACCCTGTTGTCAAATTTAATATAAGTCAATCTAGAAATTCAAATCTAGGAGCTGACTTAGATATAGAGGGAATAGACAAAAGCGAGTACTACAAGATATTTAAGTCGTATAAGGAAAATTATAAATACCACCTGATGCCAGATGGAAGCTATTTAGATTTACGAGATAATGATTTGGAGAAAATATTTAAGCTGATAGATGTTCTAGATTTATACGCGGATTTAGAAAAAATAAAAATACCAAATAATAAATCTATATTTTTAGATAGTATGTTGGAGGATTTGAATTTTGTAAGTGGGAAAAAATACGTGGACAATGTAATCAAAAAATACGATAAATTAAATAAAAATATGGAGATTCCAAATAATTTAAATGCAACTCTTAGAGATTATCAAGTAGAAGGATTTGAATTTTTGAAAACTCTAGCAAATTACGGCTTTGGAGGTATATTGGCGGACGAAATGGGTCTCGGAAAGACAGTCCAAACCTTGGTTTTTTTATTGTCTGAGCAAAATAAAAAGAGCATGGTCGTAACTCCTACAGCTTTAATTTACAACTGGAAAAGTGAATTTGAAAGGTTTACTCCAAATATAAAAGTAGCACTTGTATATGGAGACAGAGAAAAGAGGAAAAAAATTCTAGAAAATAGAGAAGACTACGACGTGATTTTGACTACTTACGGTACTTATAAAAATGATATAAAACAATACGAAAATTTGGAGTTTGACTACCTTGTAATAGACGAAGCTCAAAACATAAAAAATCCAAACTCAGATACTACAAAATCAATAAAAAAAATAAAAGCAAAGTCTAAATTTGCACTTACAGGAACTCCAATTGAAAATAATCTATTGGAGCTTTGGTCTATATTCGACTTTGTAATGCCAGGATATTTATATACAAAGGACAAATTTGAAAAAATATTTGTAAACGACGATAAAAATATAGAAGCATTAAAAAATATGATAAAGCCTTTTATCCTGAGAAGGAGAAAAAAAGATGTAATAGACGAGCTACCAGATAAGATAGAACAGAAATTCTATGTAGAATTAGATAAAGAACATAAAAAAGTGTATAAAGCTTTCGTAAGTTTATTGAAAAGACAAATTGTAGAGAATGGTGCAGATAATATGACGTTGTTTGCAAACCTCACAAAGCTTAGAATGCTGAGCATATCTCCAGAGGTAGTAGTAAAAAACTACAGAGGAAAAAATTCAAAGCTGGAGATGCTAGTAAAAATTATACAATCTAGCAAAAATAGAAAGATACTAGTATTTTCTCAATTTACAAAAATACTTGGGGTGATATCAGATAGATTAAAAAAAGAAAATATAAGCTTTAGCTACTTAGATGGAAAGACAGATGCAAAGAGACGACTTGAACTGGTAGAGGATTTTAATGAGGACGAATCTAAAAAAGTATTTTTAATCTCATTAAAAGCTGGAGGAACCGGATTAAACTTAACTAGCGCGTCTATGGTAATACATTTTGACCCTTGGTTTAACCCAGCAGTAGAAGACCAAGCAAGTGATAGAGCTCATAGAATAGGTCAAAAAAATATAGTCGATGTCATAAAGCTAATCTCTAAAGGAACGGTTGAAGAAAAAGTCGTCGCAATCAAGGAATACAAAAAAGAATTAGCAGACGATGTAATAAACACAAATTTAGAAAATAACGAGTCCATAAAAAAATTATCTAGAGAAGAAATTATAGATTTATTTGAAAATATGGATTAAAAGACAAATAATAAAAATTTTCTTATTGACTTATCGATCATTTTATTATAAGATATCTTATTGTCATTTTTTGGAAATAAAAAATACTGGCAGTTTTTTGATATAGATTTAGTATATAAAATGAAAAGGAGACATGATTATGGAACAAAAAAATAATGATTTAGGGACAGGTAAAATAGGAAAATTATTATTTCAATTGGCAATACCATCTATAATAGCTCAACTTGTAAACCTACTTTACAACATAGTAGATAGAATATTTATAGGTAGAATGGTAAACGGGCAGTTAGCTATGGCAGGAATTGGTATAGTAACTCCTATAGTGGTATTGATCACAGCTTTTAGCGCACTTGTAGGCTTTGGTGGTGCACCAGTAGCCGCTATAAAAATGGGAGAAAAGGACAATGAAGGCGCAAATAAAATTTTAAGCAACAGTTTTACGATGTGTATTTTAATAGGTTTAGTTTTAACTATTATATGTTATATATTTAAGGGACCTATTATATATGCATTTGGAGCAAGCGATGCCACTTATCAATATGCAGCAGATTATTTATCAATATATCTTATAGGTACTGTTTTTGTGGAAATAGTTATTAGTATGAATTCTTTTATAAATACTCAGGGATTTGCTAAAATAGGTATGATAACTGTTATAATAGGAGCTGCTTTAAATATAATTTTAGACCCAATATTTATTTTTGGATTAAATCTAGGCGTAAAGGGTGCAGCTCTTGCGACTATAATTTCGCAGTTTATATCAGCTATATTTGTACTTAGATTTTTATTCGGAAAGAAGACTATACTTAAAGTAAAAAAGGAATACTTAAAATTAGACATTAAAGTAGTTAAATCAGTATTATCTCTAGGTGTATCGCCTTTTATAATGCAAGCTACTGAAAGTGTAGTTTTAATATGTCTTAATAATCAATTAGCGAGATATGGTGGAGATTTAGCTGTCAGCGCTATGACAATAATGACTAGTATGATGCAATTTATAACTATGCCGCTTAGTGGTCTAGTTCAAGGAGCACAGCCTATTATAAGCTACAATTACGGCGCTAAAGATTACGATAGAGTAAAATCAGCTTTTAAATTGTTATTTATTTGCTGTGTAACTTTTGCAGCTACAATAGTTGCGTTGATTGTAATATTCCCAAGCTTCTTTGTAAATATATTCAACGGTAACAAAGAGTTAATTGAAATAACTTCATGGTGTATGAGAATTTACTTTATAGGTATACCTGTGTTTGGAGTTCAAATAGCATGTCAACAGACTTTTATCGCCTTGGGACAAGCTAAGATTTCACTATTTTTGGCATTGCTTAGAAAGATGATTTTATTAGTTCCACTTATATTCATATTGCCTGTGGTTTTAAAAAGTGGATTGATGGCTGTACTTATGGCAGAACCTATTTCGGATGTAACTGCAGGTGTTATAACAGGAACTTTATTTTTTAGATTTTACAAAAGAGAATTTTGCAGCGAAATAGCGGCATAAATTAAAAAGTCTTCATTGGTTAAAACCAGTGAAGACTTTTTCTAATTTACATATTTTTATAGCATACTATGTGCTCTTCTGTTTTGCCGTTGTTATCTATAACTACTAAAAATTCTTTATAATGGGCATTGTGTGGTCTGTAGAACTCGCAAGATATTACATGTTCGTTATCTTCTAATTCTAAAAACTCGTTGTCTTTTAAAAACTTTCTATCTATTAATTCTAATAATCTATCCAAGCTACTCATAAATAGGCCTCCCAATTTGTTATTTGTGTTTATATTAAATATATACCCAAATAAACCGTTTTAAATCTAATAAATAATATTTTTATGAGTTTTGATATAAAAGCTTATTTAATAGTTAGATTAATAATATTGTTGTTAGAAGTCCTAATTTCTCCAATATAACCAGTTAGATTATATTTAAAAGCGTCTCTAATTATTTTTAGAAGTTTATCAGAGTCGACAGCGTCTTCTCTATAGTAGAAAAAATCAAAGCAATTATTGTCGATTATTCTCTTTACAAATTCGACGGGTAGATTAAGATTTATGTATTCGCCGTTAAATGTATTTATATCTATTATAAGTTTTCTCATATATAAAACCCCCTTTATAAATTTTATATATGAAAAAAAATTTTAGAATAAAGTTTTTATAATTAGCAAAAATATTTACTAGAGCGATGGTTTTATGATAAAATAATTTATTGGAAAAAATATATATTAAGGAGTTGTAAAAAGTGTTTAATTATTTGAAGTTCGCAATATTTCAAATTATAGGTTTTATTTCTTCTTTACCGTTGATTAGAAAAATCCAAAAAAATCCAGATAATTACTCTAATGAAGAGAAATTTAAGTTTCTAAAGAAACAAGCTAGTAAATCTTTAGACTTGGTGAATATTAAATTAAATATTCTAGGAAAGGAAAGAGTTCCAAAGGAACCAGTGTTATTTGTTATAAATCACTCTAGTATGCTCGACAGCTTTATTTTGATATCTAGTATACCTAAGCCTATTGGAGTAGTGATTGCGGATGTACCTACATGGAGAAATATCCCAATTGTAAGACACTGGATAGACATCACAAAATCTGTATATATTAATAGAGAAAACAACAGAGAAGGGGTAAAAAGCATAAATAAGTGCGCAGAAAATATAAAGGAAGGTCAAAGCATGGCGATATTCCCAGAAGGAGATCTGACTTGGGTCAAAGACCCTAAATCTTTGGTTTCTGATTTTAGAGCGGGAGCATTAAAAATAGCGTATAAGGCAAAATGTCCTATAGTCCCTATGGTAATTAAAAACTCACTAGGTACTTATGACGGATATGAACCTGTAGGAAAAATACATTCAAAGGATGTAGAAATAGAATTTTTAGATCCTATATACGATCATATAGAAAATCCTAGATTAAAAACAGTTGAGTTGGCTAAGTCTATAAGAGAAAATATGATAGACAAGATGAAACAATTTCAACAAAATATAGAAAATAAAACAATTATAGAAGAAATTATTTAAATATACTTAAAGTACAGGCAAGTAAAATTACAAATCACAAATTTTACTTGCCTTTTTGTTTAATGTTTTAGTCTAAACGTATCGCATTTACCAGTTTTCTGGGTGATAAAAACATGTGTAGCATTACAGCCGCCGTATAAGTTATATGTGCAGTTTTTAGCGGAGCAGCTTATGTTTTGGCTATTTGTGAGATTTATATCGCTTATAGATGATATGGATTTTGAATATCCTTCTCTGAATGTGTCACAGTTTGTTTCGTTAAAGCTAGTGGCATCCAAGCCGTTTATCTTTATGTAAGAGGCATAGCAATAGCCTTGATTGTTGTAAGTACAATTAGATACTATACAGTTTAAATTGCTTTTCATAGTAACTCACACCTTTAAATTAAATATTTTCATACCTTTATTATGGTAAAATTTATGTTTTTTAATACCTATTTATGTATTTATTTTAGAAAATTTATAAAAAATAAGATACAAGGAACTGAAAATGCATCTAGTAAAAATGCAGCGACTATCGGCACTATCAAAAACGCATCTTCGCTTTTACCGTATTTATCTGTAAGTGTTGACATATTGGCTAAAGCGTTTGGTGTAGCACCTAGAGTATGACCTATAAGGCCGCTTATCATAATTGCTGAATCGTAGCTTTTATCTAGGAATTTAAAGCATATGGATAAACTGTAAAATAAAACAAAAATAACCTGACAAAATACTATTAATACTACAGGTCCTAAGAGACTAGATAGAGTACATATATCTATACTCATAAGCGCCATAGTCAAAAAAATACCGAGAGAGATATTTTGGAGAAAGTCGAAAAATCCGAGGTTAAAATCGAAAAATTTCGTCTTGTGATTTAAATTTACCGTGATTACAGACAATAGCATCCCAATCACAATATTTGGAATCAAAGCATTTGTCTTTAAATATATAATATTTGATAAAAAGAAGGATATATTCATAATTAACAGCAAAATCAATATATTTTCGAAAAAATCAATGGCTGTAAAACTGCTTTTTTTACAATAGAGGGATGTTTTTTTTATATGAAGGTTATTTTTAGAACAGGGTTTTAAGCTGTATTTATGTATTAAATATCTGCCTATTGGAGCACCTAAAAGGCTGCCGGTTATAAGTCCCAAAGTAGCAGCTGCAATTCCTATTGTAGATGCGCCATCTACTCCGATACTCTCTATAGTTTTTCCAAATGCCAGAGCATATCCATGTCCACCCTCCATAGAGACACTTCCGCACATAAACCCAAGTAACGGATTTATATTTAGAGCTCTAGATAATACTAGGGCGATTATATTCTGGCAAAACCCCAGTACAGCACATAAAATCCAGTATATAAATAAAAGAGAACTGCCACTTTTTATAGATGAGGTATTTATACAAACACCTATACTTATAAAAAATACAGATAAAAAATAAGGCATCAAAGATGTATCCATAGTTATATTTAGCAAGCCGAATTTTTTCAAAAAGAAAACAAAAACAGAAAATAAAAGACTTCCTACGACAGGGGTAGGTATACAAAACCTACAGAGTATATTAGATTTATCTTTTATAAAACCCCCAACTAAATACAAGATTATCGATAGAATTAAAGTAGATATCACATTTAAATTTAAATTAATCATCAAATTACCTCCTTTGTGTGATAATATATTTTTAAGTATTATTAATAGTTATATTAAAGAAAGAGGTATAAAATGAATAAAACAATTGGGATATTGGCACATGTCGATGCTGGGAAGACATCTTTATCAGAGCAGATTTTATATCATACAAAATCTATAAGGAGTAGAGGAAGAGTAGATCACAAAAATACATTTTTAGATAATTATCAAATAGAGAAGAAAAGAGGTATAACTGTATTTTCTAAGATAGCTAGATTTTATTATAGAGAAAACGAATATTTTCTAGTTGATACACCAGGTCATATAGATTTTAGTGGTCAGATGGAGAGAAGCCTTGATATTTTAGACTACGCAATACTTGTAGTTAGTGGGACTCAAAAGGTTCAGTCGCATACTTCTACAGTTTTTAAGCTGCTTAAAAAGAAGAAAATACCTACTTTTATTTTTATAAATAAAATAGACAGTCAAAACTGCTTTGTAGATGAAGTTGTAGATGATATAAAAAACGAGTTAGATCAAAATATTATAGATATTACCGATGAATTTAAAGACGGCGATTTCAGTGAAAATTTAATTGAATTTATAGCTGAGAGAGATGAAAACTTAATGGATGTATATTTTGATACTGGATATCAAAGGGACTTGTGGACTCATAATTTAATAAAGATGATAAAAAACTGTGAAATATATCCAATACTTAAAGGCTCGGCTTTAAACGATATCGGTATAGAAAATTTTATAGAAATATTTGACGCGCTTACAGCCACAGATTACGACAGAGATGGTGAATTTTTAGGACAAGTATCAAATATAAAATACGAAGACGGCAAGAAGGTAACTTATATAAAGGTTTTATCTGGAAGCCTAAATGTAAAGGACGAAGTTGTCTACTTCCAAAACGGCGAATTTATAGAAGAAAAAGTAAATTCAATATTCTTTAAAAATGGAGAAAAAAAAGCTGTCACACAAAGTATAAATGCAGGACAAATAGGCGGTGTAGTAGGGCTTACAAAGACAGATATAGGTCAGTTTATATCTTTAAAATCAAATCAGAATTTGGACGTTTTAAAGAAAAGGAGAAAGGACAGTATAATTCCTACTTTGAGAACTAAGGTTATATTCGATGACAGTATAAATATAAAAGATATTTTAGAAATTTTTAGAGTTTTGGAAGAGGAAGAGCCGAGCTTAAATGTATCCTATAGTGAAAAACTAAAGGAAATAAGCATAAGTATAATGGGAACAGTACAGCTTGAGATTTTAAAGGAAGTAATACGCGATAGATTTGATGTAGAGGTCGACTTTGGAAAATGTGAAATTCTGTACAAGGAAACTATAAAGACACCTTGCATAGGAAGCGGTCACTACGAGCCTTTAAAGCATTATGCAGAGGTTCATATAAAGATAGAACCAAATACTAGAGGCGAAGGAATCGTGTTTGAAAGCAAGGCTCATATAGACGACTTGAGCATAGGTCATCAAAACTTAGTAAAAACTCATGTGTTTGAGAGAAAACACCACGGAATATTATGTGGATTTGAACTGACTGATCTGAAGATAACTTTACTAACTGGAAGGGAACATTTAAAACATACTTGTGGTGGAGATTTCAGACAGTGTACATATAGGGCTATAAGACAGGGGATAGAACAGAGTGAAAATATACTTCTAGAGCCTTATTATAATTTCGAAATAGAGGTAGAGGACAATTACTTAGGAAGGGTAATGTCCGACATCCAAAAGCTAAACGGTACATTCGATGTGCCACAGAGCATAAACGGAAAATCAACGATAACTGGAAGAGGACCGGTTGCTACATTTATGGATTATCAATTAGAGTTAATTTCTTTTACAAGGGGAACAGGTAGGATTTCATTTAACTTTGCTGGATACGATGAGTGCCACAATACAGAAGAAGTTATAGAAAAATACGGATATGACAAGGACTCAGATGAAGAGTATACTTCAAACTCTATATTTTTCGCAAAGGGAACCTCTTATTCAGTAAAGGGCTCTGATGTAAGAGATTATGTACACTGTGATATAAAGGAATTAGTTGATAAATGGTTGTAATTTTATACGAAGGGGAGGATTTTTATGAATAAAGCGACGATAAAAGTATTGATTGCAATGCTACTTTGGGGGAGTATAGGAGTATTTGTAAAAAATATTTCTTTAGATTCTGTTGAAATAGCATTTTTCAGAGGTATTATAGGGAGTGCTTTTTTATGTGTAGTTTTACTAGCTAGAATGCAGGGAAAGAAAAAATTAGAAATTGACGATGAGGAAAATAATGAAAAACAGGATAAGAAAAGCATTATCGTACTTGTAATATCAGGTATGGCAATAGGCTTAAATTGGGTGTTTTTATTTAATTCCTATAATTATATGACAGTTGCAAATTCGACAATTGTATATTATCTTGCACCTGTTATAGTTATATTTGTTTCTCCTATTTTTTTAAAGGAAAAGCTAACTTTGAAAAAGGTCGTAGCTGTAATATGCGCCATGATAGGATTGGTTTTAATTGTAAAAACTCAGGGAGCATCTTCAGCGAATATAGATTTAGTTAAGGGAGTAATGAATGCATTTTTAGCAGCATGTCTTTATGCATCTGTAGTTATATTGAATAAGTTTATAAAAAATGTCGACGATTATAAAAAGACATTTATACAGCTTTTCATGGCGAGTATGGTTCTACTTCCATGGGTAATTCTTAGAAATCAAATAACATTTGACGGAGCAAAATCTATAATACTTATCTTGATTTTAGGTATAGCTCATACTGGAATTGCATACTGCTTGTACTTTTCAGCTATGAATGATTTAAAAGCTCAAAGTATAGCTATATTGGGATATCTAGATCCAGTTTCATCTATATTATTTAGTATATTCTTATTAAAAGAGCCTTTTTCAGTATGGCAGCTGATAGGAGGAGCCGTAATTTTAATCGCTGCATTTGTAGCTGAAAGAAATCCAAAGCCTAAAAATATAGAAAGTGGAGAGTCTAGCTTATAAAATGAAAAAGTCGGTTTATAAATTAGATGAATTAAATGAGCTGCCAAATAGCCCTGGAATTTATTTTATGAAGGACGAGGGAGATTTTGTAATATACGTCGGAAAATCTAAAAATTTGAAAAATCGTGTAAAGAGCTATTTTTTCAAAGGAGGAGGTCACTCTAGAAAGATAAAGAGGATGATTAAAAATGTATCGCATGTAGATATAATAAGGACAGATACAGAATTTGACGCTCTTTTACTAGAATGCAGGTATATACACGAAATAAAGCCGATGTACAATACTCTTTTGAAAAACTACGACAAGTACAAGTACTTGAGCCTGAATCAGAAAAGCCATAATTTAATAGAAGTAAAAGACGATATAGATGACCACGGTATTTATTTCGGACCTTATTCCTTTGGGCGTAAGATGACAGCTATAAAAGATATTTTAGTAAAGGTCTATAAGCTTCCTATATGTTCTAGACCTAATAAATGTATAAGATATGATTTAGGCAAATGTATAGCTCCCTGTAGGGGAAATGTAAATGAAACTTTAAAATACAGCACGATAAAAAATATAGAGTCGGATTTAAATGGTAAATCTCATTTTGTAGTAAGACAGCTAAAAAAAGAAATGAACTCTCAAATAGAAAATCTAAATTTTGAGAAGGCAGCTGTTATAAAAGAAGAAATAGATTTATTTTCTTCCATAGTAAGAAAACAAAAAAATCTCCTAAATTTAAAGAGAAATATAGTATTTTGGATGAAAATGGATGAATTTAAATATAAAATATATTATATAAGCATGTTTGAAGTAAAATACGAAAAAATATTAGATACAAAAAATTTAAGTAGAGAAACTGTAGATAAAATAAAACGAGAGATAAAAGAGCTGATTTTAAAAGAAGGTAAATCAGATAGAATAATAAAAAAAGAAGAAATAGATTATATTAATATTGTAAATGAATATATAAAAAATACTGAGGATAGAGGATATATAATCGTCTAATTTTCAAATAGAAAGGGTGAGTGTTTTGTCAAAGAGAATAAAAAAAGTAAACAGTATAGTAGAGGGAAAATTTATAAGTTTATACGATTTAGAATACGTAAATAAATTAAATCAAGATAAACACTGGTCAGTTGTGACTAGAAAGAGCAAAGAGGATATACAAGATATCTATCTAAATGGAAAAGAAGACAATGCAGATGCAGTAGCAATAGTTGCATATCATGTAGAGTATAAAAAACTAGTAGTTATAAAGCAATTCAGAGTTCCTGTAAACAATTATATATACGAAATTCCAGCAGGACTTATAGATAAAGGTGAAGATATATTGAAAACTGTCAGAAGAGAATTAAAGGAAGAAACTGGATTAAATCTACTAGATATAAACGAAAAATACAGCAAGAGTAAGACTTATCTTTCACCTGGTATGACTGATGAATCAGTTGCACTGATTTTCTGTACATGTGATGGAGAAATAAGTGAAGAATACTTAGAAGCAAATGAAGATATAAAGACTATTTTAGTATCACAAGAAGAGGCACAAGCTATTTTAGAGTCAGATGAAAAAATAGATATAAAGGCATTTTTAATGCTACAAAACTTTGTGCTATTGGGAGACAAAATGTTTGTATAGGATAAGTATAACTACAAAATAATAAAGGAAAGTAAAAGTAAACCTCTAATTATTAATTAATAGTAAATAATTGGAGGTTTTATTATGAATAAAACAGTGATCATTTATAAAACGAAATATAATACTACAAAAAAATACGCCGGTTGGCTTGCTATAAAAACGAATGCAGATTTATATGAATTATCTGATATAAGAAATTCAGATTTAAAAAAATACGAAAATATAATATTTGGAGGATGCATAGAAAATGGTCGTATAAAGGGAATAGATTTTATAAAGGAGAATTATGAAAAAATAAAGGATAAAAATGTAATTGTGTTTTATGTAGGAATTGGACTGTACGATATGGAGGAAATTATTAAATTAAATTTTATTCCGACATATAGATATAAAAGGATAAAATTTTTTGAGCTATTGGGAGATTTTGACTATAAAAAATTAAGTTTCATGGATAAGATGAAAGTTACTTATGGAGGTGGAAGAATGAATTCTTCTGTATTCGATTATACAAAAAAAATAGTAAACTCAAAGAAGGATAATATAGATGATATTTTAAATTTTACAAATTTCAAAAAATTAAAAAAATAAAATTCCAAACCTCTTGAAAATAGCTAATTCTATCATTTTGATAATTTTTTTATCAAAATGATAAATTTTTGTTGACATATCAAAATGATAATAATATAATTAAATTATCAAATTGATAAATGGAAATTAATGGGAGGGAACAGAATGATATATTACAACGCTTTAGATTTAGTAGGGAATACACCCATTTTAAACTTAGGAAAAATTGGCTATCCAAATGTATTTGTTAAATTAGAAAAAGCAAATCCAGGTGGAAGCATAAAAGATAGAGCAGCACTATACATGATAGAAGGAGCAGAAGAAAAAGGTATTTTAAACAAAGACAGTGTTTTAGTAGAGGCTACAAGTGGAAATACAGGTATCGGTCTTGCGATGGCAGGAAAGCTAAAAGGGTACAGAGTAATCATAATAATGCCAGAGACAATGAGTATCGAGAGAAGACAGCTAGTAAAAGCCTTCGGTGCTGAGCTAATACTTACAGAAGGTTCTAAGGGAATGGCAGGATCAATAGAAAAAGCAAATGAATTACTAGAATCAAATACAAATTATGTCTGTCTAGGACAGTTCGATAATGAAGATAATCCAAGAGCACACTACGAAACTACAGGACCAGAAATACTTAAAGAAGTACCAAATGTATCTATGATAGTAGCAGGAATTGGTTCTGGAGGAACTATAGTAGGAGCAGGAAAATTCTTAAAGGAAAAAAATAAAGATGTAAAGGCTATAGGTATAGAACCTAAATCATCACCTTTGATAACAGAAAGCCAAGCAGGTCCTCATAAAATCCAAGGAATAGGGGCAAACTTTATACCAAAGATATACGATGAAGATATAGTAGATAGAGTTATAACTGTATCAGATGAGGATTCTTATGAAACAGTTAGATTAATGGCAAATAAGCTAGGAATATTAATTGGAATTTCATCTGGAGCAAATATATTTGGGGCGATGAAATTATCAGATGAAAATCCAAATGAAGTAATAGTAACAGTAGCTCCCGACGGTGTAGACAAGTATATGTCTATGGGAATATTTTAAAAATTTATAAAAGAAAGGTCGTACACAATATGTTTAATTATATAAAAAAAGATTTACAATATATAATGGATTCAGATCCAGCAGCAAGAAGCAAGGTAGAATTATTTTTACTTTATCCATCGATTCATGCGATGATTTTTTATAGAATATCCCACTTTTTATACACTAAAAAGAGATTTTTCTTAGCAAGACTTGTATCGCAATTAGGTAGATTCTTTACTCAAATTGAGATACATCCAGGAGCTCAAATAGGAGAGGGAATATTAATAGACCATGGTAGTGGTGTAGTTATAGGTGAAACAGCTATAATAGGAGATAGAGTTACAATTTACCAAGGTGCTACAATTGGGGCAACAGGAAATGAAACAACTTTTAAAAGACATCCTACAATTGGAAACGATGTATTTATAGGCTCTGGTGCTAAAATTTTAGGTCCAGTAGAAATAGGCGATAATGTAAAAATAGGTGCTAATAGTGTCGTACTAGAAGATGTGCCAAGTAATAGCACAGCAGTTGGAATACCAGCTAAAATAAAACCAAATCGTAAACTTAGTGTAGTTGAAGATTATGTGGTAGATTATGTTATATAATTATATAAGATTCCTAAATTAAAAAATAAAATAAATCTCTAGAATAAAAATTAGATTACTTTAAATAAAGTAGTCTAATTTTTTTAGGGGAAAAACATCTTTATGAATTAATTATTTTTATTTTACAAATAATATGTGTAAATATAATAATTTATGGAGGTTTACTATATGAAAGCAAGAGTTGATAGAGATACTTGTATAGGGTGTGGACTGTGTCCAGCTATATGTCCTGAGGTGTTTGAGCTTACTGACGAAGGATATGCACATGCTATAGAATCAGAGGTTCCCGAGGACTGCTACGATGAGGCAATGGAGGCTGCTGAGAGTTGTCCAGTAGATGCCATTGAGGTCGAAAAATAAGTTTTAAATAAAAATAGCTAGACATTTGAGTATATTAATACGTCTAGTTATTTTTATTTGAAATATATAAATTGTAAATTTTTACGTAATGATATAGAATAAATTACAAATGAAACTTATAAATATCGAGTATGAGAAATGCGGAGGGAATATGTGTTGTTATACGTATATAATTAGATGCAAGGATAATTCTCTATACACAGGCTATACGACTGATATAAATAGGAGAATTAAAGAGCATAAAAATGGAATTAATTCTAAATATACAAGAGCTAAAAGATTTTTAAAATTAGAAATTTACTTTTTATGCAAAACTAAAAGAGATGCTATGAAATTAGAATACAAAATAAAATCTAAAACAAGGAGACAAAAGCTCGATATAATCGAAAATCCAGAGGATTTTTTAAGAAAATTAAAAGAAGAAGGCTTTGAAGTTCAAGGTTTTCAGAAGGAAAATGAAAACCATGGATTAAAAAATTTATATTGTATTGACAAATAATTGAATAAAGACTAATCTTAATATATGACTAAAATAATATTGCTAGGGGAGCCATTGGCTGAGAAGTTTTACTGACCCTCAAACCTGATCTGGATAATACCAGCGTAGGAAAGCATACAATATGATATTTTGTAGAAAAGTATGCTGTACCTATATGGGTACAGCTTTTTTAATTTATTTAGGAGGTAGCGATGAGAAATTACAAGATTCCAACATTGACAATAGCAGGCTCTGACTCTTCAGGAGGAGCAGGAGTTCAAGCAGATTTAAAGACATTTAGTGCTATAGGAACTTATGGAATGAGTGTTATAACTGCTATAACTGCTCAAAATACAGAAGGGGTATTCGACGTAGAAGAGCTTAGCAAGGGAATAATTAAAGGACAAATGAAGGCCGTATTTGAAGATATCCCACCTAAGGGAGTTAAAATAGGTATGGTTTCAAGCCCTGAAATTATCTTAGAAATAGTAGAAAACTTAAAAAAATACAAACCAGAAATTTTAGTAGTAGATCCAGTTATGATATCTAAAAGTGGTTATTCACTACTTAGACCAGAAGCTAAAGAAAATTTAATTAAATATTTAATTCCAATGGCTTATTTAATAACACCAAATGTTCCAGAGGCAGAAGAAATAACTGGAATGAAGATAGACGGTGTTGAAGATATGAAAAAAGCAGGTAAAAAAATACTTGAATTAGGACCTAAATATGTTCTTATGAAGGGTGGACATCTAGATGGAGATGCAGTAGACGTGCTTATGGGAGAAGATGTATTTGAAGTATTTTCTTGTCCAAGAATAAACAAGAAAAACACACATGGAACAGGTTGTACAATATCTTCTGCTATAACTGCTCATCTAGCACTAGGTTACGATGTAGTAGAAGCAGTTAAACTTAGCAAGGAATATATAACAGAAGCTATTAAACGCAGCTTCGATATAGGTCACGGTGTGGGACCTGTAAACCATTTCTATAAATTTGAAGATGAAGATAGAGACTAAATATAAAATACAATAAAAATAAAAGGGAATTAGGAGAGATAAAAATGTATGAATTAATAAACAAAGTAAAAGAATTAAATCCATTAGTGCTTCACTATACTAACAACGTAACAATAACAGATTGTGCAAATATGACTTTAGCAATAGGTGCTAGCCCTCTTATGAGTTTCTCATATGAAGAAGTAGAAGATATGGTTTCAGTAGCAAGTGCAGTAGTTATAAATATAGGAACTATGAACTCACCATATTTAGACTTATTTGTAAAAGCAGGAAAGGCTGCAAATAAATTCAACAAGCCAGTAGTACTAGATCCAGTAGGTGTATTTGCGAGCAAAGCTAGAACTGAGCTTACTAATAAATTATTAAATGAAGTTAGGTTTACTGTAGTTAGAGGAAATATATCTGAAATCAAATTCATAGGTGGATTAGATGTAGCAGGAAAAGGAGTTGACTCTTTTGACGACGGTTCTGATGCGTCAGATATAGTAAAGGCTGTTGCTAAAAAATTAAACTGTGTAGTAGTAGCTTCAGGTATAACTGACTTAGTAAGTGACGGGGAAAAAGTATATAAAATATTTAACGGAAGTGCAAAGCTTAAAAAGATAACTGGAACAGGTTGTATGTCTTCTAGTTTAATAGGAAGCTTCCTACCTTGTACAGATAAACCAATAGAAGCAGCATTTATGGGAACATTATCTATGAGCTTAAGTGGAGAATTAGCAGATGCTACAAACCCTGCTGTCGGAACTTTTAAAACTTATTTATTCGATCAAATAGATTCTCTAGATGTTGAAACTTTTGAAAAATACGCAAGAGTAGAATTATAGATTTTAATTAAACACGCAGCTTGGTTACAGGTTGCGTGTAAAAAAATATTTAAATTACAAGGAGAATTCGATGTTATTTACAGATTATTTATACGAGAGTAGCAAAGAAATATGGGATAAATATTTAGAACACCCTTTTTTAAAGGAAATTGGAGAAGGCACTTTAGATAAAGAAAAATTTAGAAAGTACTTAATCCAAGATTATCTATATTTAATAGAATATGCAAAAGTATACGCAATGGCGTGTGTAAAAAGTAGAAATTTAAAAGAGCTTAAAAAATTCCACAACGGTGTTGCTGGAAGTATAGAAACTGAAACTGCAAATCACATAATGTATTTAAAAGGCTTTGGAGAAAATATAGAAGATATAGAATATAAATACGAGCTTAATTTGACTAATGAAAGCTATACAAGCTATATGAAGGCTCTATCAGTTACAGGAACTATAGAAGATATAGTTGCAGGAGTTTTACCTTGTACATGGAGCTACAACTATATAGGACTTAAATTAAAAGAAAAATACAAAGATAATCTAGAAGGAAACTTCTATGAAAGTTGGATAGAAACTTACGCAAGCGATGAATATGTAGCATTTAGAAACGAATGGCTAGATTTTACAAATGAACTTTGCGATGGTTTAAGCGATGAAAGAAAAGAAGAATTAAAAGATATATTCGTAAGAGCTAGTGTATATGAGCTAGAATTTTGGAATATGGCTTATAGAGGTGAATAAGAGAGGAGATAGGTTATGAATATTAATTATATTTGTGCGGTGATTTGTTTTATACCGCTAATTTTATATATAATAAAGCTTAGAAGTTTTAAATTGACTGTCAAAAAAATGGTAGTTATTGCGATGTTTTCAGGAATATCATTTATACTTAGCAAAATAGTATTTATACAATACCCACAAGGTGGAAGCATAAATTTACTATCATCATTGCCAGTACTTTTAATAGGTCTTATATACGGTCCAATTGAAGGTATGACAACAGGTCTAATAACAGGTATTTTAGCTTTATTTGGAGGATATATAATACATCCAATACAATTATTTTTAGACTTTATAATACCGCCTATGATCTTAGGACTTAGCGGTATGTTTGGAACTGATTCTAGAAAAAAAGTATTCTTTGGTTGTTTAATTGCAGTATTTTTGAGATGCTGTGTGCATGTCGTATCAGGAGTAATATTCTTCGCTTCATATGCTGAAGGCTTTGGCATGGGACCATGGCTATACTCAATAATCTACAATTTCTCTTGTGCAGGAGTAGAAGGATTACTTAGTTTAATAGTAGCTACAATACTTCCTATAGATAAAATTAAATCAGTTGCTAATAAAAACAATCAAATTAGCGCATAATTGAATTTAATCCAGATGGATATGCAATTATATCTGCAATTTTAAAAGAGCAAGATATATACGCAGAAGTTAAAAAATGGCTTGAAGTGATTTAATAAAAAATCCTGTAAATCAACGACAAAGATTTACAGGATTTTTTTAAAATCTGCTCATAAAAATATTTTATGACAAATAATAATATAAATATATGATGTAAAAATTGTAAAATATTAAAACTAAAAGAGGAATTTTCGTACAAAATGTAGTATCTACTATATTAATAAGTAATAGTATTTAGCTATCATTAGAAGTTTTATTTTCATAAAATAAAAAATAAAAACTTTTAAGGGGGAGGGTTTTGTATGAAAAAGAATAATGAATATGATATCCTTTTGAATAAATACATTAAATTACTATTTGAAAAAAATAGATTGATAATGAGGGAAGGTCCTTATATAGAGTCAAGATATTTATTTCACTTCGGGCACTTGATGGTAAAAGAATTAAACCACAATAAAAACATCAAAATATTAAAAATAAAACAGGATATACATGAAAATTATTTTGGATTGAAAAGAGAAAAGGAAATAAGAAATATAGAAAAACAGATAGAGGAAAAAACTGAACTATTAACTAAGCAAATTTGTGAATTAGAGAGAAAATGTGAAGCTTCAAAGGAAATACTAGAAATGAGAGAAAAAAATGAAGATAAAAAGGATTTAGTTGATTCTCTATTTTTCGATGTGGTTTCTATTATGCATCCTGCTATTTACAATTTAAAAAGCGAGGCGTTATGGGATAAGGCAAAAAAAGCTTATTTAAATTACGATGTTTCCACTTTGACTTTATTGAAAAACTTGAATGTCAAAAAAATCAAAAATTACGATATATCTGATTTAAAAAATAATATTTTTTTACTTGAAAATGAAGTGATCTGTATGAAGAGAAGATATCCTTATTATCTAGAGAATAATCTTTCTAGTGATGAATGGATAGATTCTTATAATAAAGAGATAAATAATAGAATAAAAAAATTAGAAGTTGAAGAACAACGAATTTTTGAAAAGCTTGTATAAAAAAATGACCTGAAATAAGGTCATTTTTTGAGTAAATAATTTATTTTCTATAAGCTACCTTTATTATACAAAGGTAT
>NZ_JAXEWM010000189.1:0-5965 GCF_034113885.1 Intestinibacter sp. | reverse complement strand
GAACAATTATGTAAATATGCAGCAAGATGTAGCATGGAAAGATAAAAAATTTGAAACTGTAACGAAGAAATATGATAGTAACATTCATATGTGCAAAATTATTCAAATTCAACCTAGAAGAAGCTATACTTGCTTCTAATGCTTGTATAGGTGGACCTACAACAGCAGCTGCTATGGCAGTTTCTAAAGGTTGGACTAAACTTATAGCTCCTATAATGCTTATCGGTACTTTAGGTTACGTTATAGGAAACTACTGTGGTATTATAATCGGTAACTTCTTATTATAATATGTAATCTTAATATATTTATAAAACATATAAAATTAACATTCGAATATTAATTGTTCAATACAACTCGATATTTAACTATCGATGAGTATTGGACAATTAAATATATATAAATTTAAAAATTTAAAAGGAAAGCGGGTTTTGTAAATGGTATTCGATTGTCATTCTGATTTATTCACTGATGTAACTGTAAAAATGTTAAAAGGTGAAAAAAATATTATAAAAAATCACCACCTAAAAAATTTACAAAAAGGTGGTTTAATTGGTGGTATATATGTAATTTGGATAGATCCACCTTACGATAAATGCCCTGAAGATAGAGCTAAACAAATAGTAACTGCTTTAACTGAAGAAATAAAAAACAACACTGATATTATAAATCAAGTTAAAGATTTTTCTGATTTCGAAAAAGGCTTTAAAGAAAATAAATTAAATATCCTAGTTGGTATGGAAGGTTTAAGCCACATAGGAGAAGATGTAGACAAATTACATTACTACCATGATGTAGTTGGAGCTAGACATGCAATGTTAACATGGAATGAACAAAACGCTCTAGCAACTGGTGTAGGTGGAGATCCTTCAAGAGGACTTACTGAAGCAGGTAAACGCGCAGTTAAAAAATTAGAAGAATTAAAAATGATAGTAGACGTTTCTCATGCAAACGAAAAATCATTCTGGGATATAATGGATGTAGCTACAACACCAATTATGGCATCACATTCAAATGCAAAACATTTCTCTTCTCATAGAAGAACTTTGACAGATGACCAAATTAAAGCCATCGCTCAAACTGGTGGAATCATAGGTATGAATGGGTATAAAGAATTCGTAGATGATAAAAATCCTGAAGAAGCTGATGTTAAGAGATTAGTAGATCATATCGATTATATAGCTAATTTAGTAGGTGTAGAACACATAGGCTGTGGATTTGACTATTCTGGATTTATAGATGCTGATTGTTTAGCTGCATTTTCAAGTGATACTTCAAATCCTAATGTAATAGGCTTAAAGGAATTTGAAGATACACCTAATTTAATTACAGAATTACAAAATCGTGGATATTCAAAAGACGATATAGAAGCTATAGCTTATAAGAATGCATTTAGAGTTATAAAACAAGTTATTGGAGTTCCATCACTTCAATATTAATATTAATGTTTAAACATCAATTTTTATTGATTAAATAAATCTTTACATTTTCATTAATTAAAAGGGGGTGACCTAGAAAACGGTTACCCCCTTTTAATGCTTAAATTCTGCTGTATTCGTTTTTTTATTAACAACCACTACACCCTTTATTTAGCCATCTAGTGGTACTTTCCTTTTCAAATTCCTATACATATAATGGGTATATAAATCATTATGAAAATATCATTAAAATTTAAATGTTATAGATAATAAATCGATTAGGAGAGATAAAAATGAAAAAGAAAGTTGTTGTTATAATGGGAGGTATTTCCTCAGAACGCGAAGTATCTCTAAATTCTGGCAAGGCTGCACTAGAAGCTATTGATAGAGATAAATACGATGTATACGAATTAGTAATAGATGATCCAATGGATGTTGTAAATAAAATGCCTTGTGATGTAGATTTTGCTTTAATAGTACTTCACGGCAAATATGGAGAAGATGGCACTATACAAGCTATGTTAGAATCTATGAATATCCCTTACTCAGGATGCGACCCTCTAACTAGTGGAATATGCATGAATAAGAATATGACAAAGAAGGTTTTAAAATCATCAAATATACCTACTGCTCCATGGGTAATAGCTAAGTCAGTCGATTCAATCGATTACGATGCTATAGAAAAAATAGGCTATCCTGTTTTTATAAAGCCAAACAGCGGTGGCTCTAGTGTGGCAACCTTCAAGGTGGATAAAAAAGAAGATGTATATGAAGCAGTAAAAAAAGGACTAGAAGTAGACGATATAGTGATTATAGAATCATTTCTTCCAGGAGATGAATACACTTCTTTTATATTAAACGGTGAGGTCTACCCTACTATAAAAATAACATCGCCAAATGAGTTTTTCGATTATGAATCAAAATACGCAACTGGTGTAAAAGGTGCAACTGAAGAAGTCGTATATTTAGAAGATTCACTTCAAAATCAAGTAGATAGTATATCAGAAAAGTGCTGGGATGCATTTAACTGCAAGGCATTTGTAAGAGTAGATTTAATATTATCAAATGGAATATTCTATGTGCTAGAACTAAACACTCTTCCTGGAATGACAAAAACTAGTTTAATTCCAAAAAGTGCAAATGCTAGGGGCTTGTCATACAGCGATTTACTAGATAAAATAATAGAATACTCATTATAAGCGCTCGATTTTAAAATTATTAAATTATAAGAAAAAATAGACAATTATATTTTAATTTATTAGAATATAATTGTCTTTATTTTTTATACTAATTAATATCAATTTATCAAAAATTTTTGAATATAAGCTAAAGGAGGTATTTTTTTGTTATTTTCTAATTTTGAAATAGATTCTAAAAAACCAGTATATATCCAAATAAAAAACTACATAAAGGATTTAATGACAAAAGGGTTACTTCCAATAAATAGTAAGCTTCCTTCTACAAGAGAGCTATGCTCAATTTTAAATGTAAGCCGAAATAGTGTACTTAGTGCTTACGACGAATTAAAGACAGAAGGACTTGTATATTCTATAAAAGGCAAAGGTACTTTTGTCAAGGAGCAATCTTCAATAGCTACATCTAACTGGCAACTAGATTGGTCTTTATACGAAAACGACTACATAAAAACTTTAAATAAAATGGACTCTGCAAAGCACGAAATTCCTTGGAAATCAGATTTAATTTCTTTTAAAAGTATTTCTCCAGCTGGAGATCAATTCGATATGGAGGAGCTTAAAAGAGCCTTTTTAAATAGATTTAATTTAGAAGGACATAAGCTTTTAAACTACGGGTATGCCCAAGGATATAAGCCTCTAATCGATTTTTTATTTGAGTATATGTCAGGCAAAAATATAGATTCGACAAACAAAGATTTACTTATAACAAATGGATTTACTGAAGCATTAAATATTATAATATCATCCCTTACAAAACCAGGAGATTATATTTTATGCGAAAATCCTACTCATAATGTATCTTTAAAGATTTTTAAATCTTATAATTTAAATGTACTTCCTATGAATTTGAACAAAAACAGCCTAGATTTTAAAGATATCGAAAAAACTATAAAAGATTATAAAGACAAAATAAAATTTGCATATATTACGCCTTCATACAACAATCCAACTGGAATAGTTTTATCTCCAAACGATAGATTTAAATTCTACAATATTATGAAGGAAAATAATATCGCAATAATAGAAGATGGATTTAATGAAGAGCTCTTATACTCCAGTTCCCATATATTCCCAATATGTTCTCTGGACAATAGAAACAACGGTGTAATATATATTGGAAGCTTTTCAAAAATATTATTTCCTGGAATCAGAATTGGATGGATACTTGCAGATAAAAATCTAATCAACCGCCTTATAAGTGTAAAAAGAGGTATCAATATGCATGTTTCCTTCTTAGATCAGGGAATTTTATACGACTATCTAAAAAACAGTAATTTTGAAAAATATATGAAAAAAATAAGAAAGTACTACGGCGATAAATTTAACTTTGCACTAGAATGCGTAAATAAATATATAGACTGTGAGTACGTTCTCGGAGATGGCGGTCTTCATTTATTTTTAAAATTAAAAGATATCGATACAAGACATTTGCTAGAAAGATGCTACGAAAAAGGAGTAATTTTCATGCCTGGCGATGTGTTTTATATAGATGAAGATCAAAAAAATTTCCTAAGACTTGGATTTTCAAGACTCGAAAAACACGAAATCAAAAAAGGAATAAAAATAATAGGACAAACTATTTTAGAAATGAAAAAGACAGACTAGCTCAATGTCTGTCTTTTTATTATTCAATCTTATCTCAATCAACTATTTAGTTAAAAATTCAACTACCTTTTCTAAGTACATTCCTCTAGAGCCTTTTACTAATATAGTATCTCCTTTTTGTAGGATATCCTTTAAGCTTTCCATAGCTAGCTCTTTAGTTTCAAAGTAGTGAATATTTTCTTTATTCATTCCGTTTTTTATAGCTTCTTCTACCATAAACTTAGCATCATTTCCTATTGCTATCAGTATATCTGCATATTGACTAGCGAATTTTCCTACTTCTCTATGACCAAATTCTGCATAGCTTCCCATTTCGAACATATCACCTAATATAGCCACTTTTCTAGTTTCATATCTATTTAAAACCTTTAATGCTGCATTCATAGAGTCCACGCTTGCATTGTAAACTGAGTCTATTACTGCGTAATCATCTGTTTTTATTACGTCCATTCTAGATTTAGTTATTTCGAAATTCTTAAGACCACGTTTGATATCGTCTAGGCTTATACCTAAAGTTTGCCCAACTAATATAGCTGCCATTGCATTGTAGATATTGTGTTCTCCAACTGTTGGGATGTAAAATTCTTCTACCTTGCCATCTATCATCGCATTGAAAGTTGTGTCGTTGTCATTCATGTTAAAATCTACACAGTATATTGTGTTGTCTTTTCCAAATCCAAAAGTTTTTAAATTGTATTTTAAATCTTGACCCTTTAGAGTTGTAAGCATATCGTCGTCGCCATTTACTATCAATGTAGAATCTTCGTCGAAGTTTGTAGTTATTTCCATTTTTGCTTTGAATATACCTTCTCTAGATCCAAGCATTTCGATATGAGAAAGACCTATATTTGATATAACACCTATTTTAGGGTTTACTATATTTACTAGATATTCTATTTCATGGAAACCACTCATACCCATTTCGATTACAGCGCATTCGTAGCTTTCGTCTAGATTTGTAAGAGTCATAGGAACTCCTGTTTCAGTATTTAAGTTTTTCATATTTTTAAGAGTTTTGTATTTACTAGATACTACTGCGTAAATCATATCTCTAGTAGAAGTTTTTCCTACACTACCTGTAACTCCTATATAAGGTATATCGAATTTTTCTTTGTAGTGTTTTGCTACATCTCCAAACGCAAATAATGTATTTTCAACTTCGATTACATTTACATTTTCGCTGTTTATTTCTATATTGTTGTCTTTATTTTTTACTATAGTCTTACATCCATTTTCTATTGCTGAATTTATAAATTTATGTGCGTCTACACTTTCTCCTACTAATGCGAAAAATGCACTGTTTTTGTTTGCAAGTCTACTATCTATAACTAGTTCATTTATAGATTTTACTTCTTCACTTTTACTTGTTAAATTGCCTTTACTGGCACTTACTATTTCTTCTATAGATAAATAATTCATATTTAATCTTCTCTCCTCCTATTAATTCTCTAAAAAATTATACCATATATCTGCAATATTTTAATAATTTTATTGTCTACTGTCTTCTATTTCCTTCACAATCTTTCTAGCAAATGGTCCTAGAGTGTCGTCCATAAACGAACCTATTGTACCATTTAACACGCATTTAAACAACGCCTCCTGCCAAGACGTGTCCACATCTAGAGCATTTAATTTTTCTTTTAAGTCCATACATGTAACTATCGCCTGTCTCGTCGCAGTTTGAACTGCTAGAGGCACCTTCTCTACGTCTCCGCTTTCTACATCAGGGAAATTCTTGAAGACGTATTT
>NZ_JAXEWM010000188.1:0-12681 GCF_034113885.1 Intestinibacter sp. | reverse complement strand
TTATATGTATTGAATTATAGAACAAATATATTATTAAAATATAGCAAATGGGATTTATATGAAGAGGATTCGTTAAAAGATGACGATGTATTAAAATATCAAGATTTGTATTGTGAGGAAGAAGTGAAAACAGCTTATATTGATAAAAATAACTACTATAAAGTAAATGAACCAGGGACAGAGCTTTTTAAGGTAGAAGGAGATAAGGAGACGTTAATAAAACAAAGTAGTAAGAGTGAATTATTTAACTCTTTAAATATTGAATTTATCTTTTGCTGTATATGTATTTTTACAATGGTTGTTATAAATTTAGTGAGAAGGTTAGCGCTTAAAAGTTTCTGAGTTTAATCATGAAGATGGAATTCTATTGCTATTGCGTATGAAAATATTTTTGATATTATATTGATAAAATTTGAATTTATGGAGGGGAAAGTGTTATATGAAAAGATATATTGCCTTGTTAAGGGGAATAAATATAAGTGGAAAAAATAAGATAGCCATGTCTGAATTAAAAAACGGCTTTATAGAGCTTGGTTTTGCAGAGGTTACTACATACCTTAATAGTGGGAATGTTATTTTTTCAAGTGTTGTTGATGATAAAAATATGCTTTCAAATAAAATAAAATCAATGATAAAAGACAAATTTAATTTAGATATACTAGTTTTTATTATTTTGCAAGAAAAATTAAAAGAACTATTAAATAATGCACCTAATTGGTGGGGAGATGATAATAAAGAAATATATGATAACCTTATATTTATCATGCCACCTTTATCTGTGGAAGAGATTTATAATGAAATTGGTAATCCTAAAGCTGAATATGAGAAAGCTCATAATTACGAAAATGTTATTTTTTGGTCATTTAGTCGAAAGAATTATCAAAAGACAAATTGGTGGTCAAAGACTGCTAGCTCAAATATAAGTGACAAGATTACAATCCGAACAGCAAATACAGTAAGAAAAATAGTGGGTATGTGATATATAGTATAGACCTTTATTGAAATCTAATAGAATTAAGAATACTTCGCTTATGATTACAAAATAATATATAATTTATAATATAGATTGTAGTGAGTGTGCTAACAGTCAAAAATATATAAAAGGGGAACCTATTATGAAATCATTAAAAAAAATTAGTGCAGTAGCACTAGTAGCTACTATAGTTGTAGGTAGTATATTTGTGGCAAATTTAAAAGAATCATATGATGCTACATCAGGTAAGAAAGCACTTAAACAAAATGTGACTTATAAGTGCGACATAGATGGAGATGGGGATTTAGATACTATAAAAGTTTACATATATAATGGAGATTTAAAGATAAAGGTTAATAGCTGCGTTAAAACATTGATTAATGATTATGATCCTGATTATCACTTTGAACTTACATCAAAAATATATGATTTTAATAAGCATGATAAGAGTAAAGAGATAGTTTTTGAATGGGATGGTCATAATAATGGACATATAAAATTGCTTAAATTTAGAAATAATACATGTAAAGTAAATAGAACTTTCCGTGGTAGATTAGAGAACTACGATCTTAATACAGGTATAGTAACTTTTGTTGAAACTTCTTATGGCGGCATATATTCAAAGTTTAGGGACGCTATTGGTGATTTTATATGTTATCCAAAAGTAAAATTAAATGGATATACTATAACTAATCAAAGAACAGCAAATACAAGTTCACTTGTAAGAAAACATAAATATATAGCAGCAAGAACATTAACTGCTTATACATCGACAAGCGCAACTAAAAAAGCATTTACAATAAGTAAAGGAAGTCCAGCGTATGTTTATGCATTATATCAAAATGGAAGCACTAGATATGTAAAGGTTAAAAATAAATACGGTAAATACGGCTATGTAAAAGCAGGTTCAACATTATTATTTAAACGCTGTTTAATGAGTATAGAATAATATAGATTAATAAGTGTTTTATTGATGTGTTTAATTATGGTAGGATGTGCAGGAGTCGGCGATTATGAGATTGATTTGAATGGATCTTGAAAAAGGAAGAGATGATTTTGAAAATTATATACCTTTTAAGTTATCTCTTAAAACTCCTTTAAAAAAAGTAACTATTAATAATGAAGTACCGACATTTACATTATATGAATTAAAAAATTTGATTGCTCAATGTAGGTTAATAATTGAAAGTAAAAGAGACGAGGATAAATATGTTTATTTTAATAGTGAAGCATTTTTTAATTTTCAAATTGAATATTTGGAAGAGGATGATCTTGTGGAATTTGAATTTTGGATAAATGTAGTGTATGTTCGAAATAAAAAAGCTTTTGGGTTTGATGATGGGGTTAGGTTTTGCAGTGAACCAAATCAAGTGGTTATGTTTTTAGATGCGCTAGAAGATGAAATGAATAATATATTGATAAAGTATAATTTATAGGGGTAATTACATGAAAATTAAAAAGACAATATTATGTGTATTAAATCTCGTGATTATTCTTATTGGAACATGGCTAATAGGAACAGGATTTACTAAAAATAGTAGTGTATTTATCAACGACTATTCGATTTCTAACGATAGATCTATCATGAAGATTGATGTGGGAGTAGGTTCTTCTGTAGGCTTTATAAGAAAAGTAAATGTCCATAAGCAAGAAGATGGAAAACTTTATCTCGATTTTATATCTGCTTTTGGTGGTATAAATGGAAGCATAGGCGCAAAAAATACATTTGAAATACCTATTGATAAAGATTGTCAGGAGATTGCAATTTATAGAAGTAATAACGACTATCAAACGGTATTGGAAAAAGATGGTGATTCAGTAGAATGGATTAGAGTAAAGTAAGTAGACTAATGATTACGGGAGGGCTTACATGAAACTGCTGAAAATGCCGTACTAAGAGAAATCAAAGAAGAGCTCAAAGTAGATGCAGAAAGAATATGTACATGAATTTGAGTGGCTAGATTTTAATAGGTTAAAATCGGAAAATTTGTAATAAATTACCTAAAATTAAAATTTAAAATGAATTGAAAAATAAATCGAATTATGATAATTTAGGAAAGTATAATTTACAAGAGAATAGAGGAGACATTATGAGTAGTGACACAGTAAATTTATTGACTAAAAAATCTAGAGCAAAGATCGATTTATTAAACCAAAGCAGATTGAAATACTTGGTATCAGCTATGTTTGCAGGTATCTATGTAGGAATAGGTGTTATTTTGGTGTTTACAATTGGAGGGATGTTGTATCAGGTGCACTCACCTATGACTAAGGTTGCTGTAGGGCTTTCATTTTCCGTGGCATTGAGCTTGATTTTAATTTTAGGAAATGAGCTATTTACAAGCAACAACATGGTTATGACGGTAGGAGCTATGGCAGGAGAAGCCAGTAAAAGAGATACCTTGAAGGTGCTTGGTTACAGCTATCTTGGGAATTTCTTAGGAGCGTTGTTAGTAGCTAGTTTATTTATAGGTACTGGGCTTTTTAAGGATTCTACGCTGATGTACTTTGAGTATAGTGCTTTGGCTAAGGTTTCACCAGAGGCGCATCAGCTGTTTTTTAGAGGAGTTTTGTGTAATATATTAGTCTGTGCTGGTGTTTTAGCGGCTTACAAATTAAAGGACGAAACTTCTAGGCTGATAATAGTATTTTTGAGCTTGTTTGCCTTTGTTACAAGTGGATTTGAGCATTGTATAGCTAATATGGCTACGTTTTTAGTGTGCATAATCTCAAATTCTACTGCTGTTACTTTGGGTGGAATGATTCATAATTTATTTTTCGTGACGCTTGGAAATTTAGTAGGTGGAATTTTGTTTTTAGGAGTAGGAACTTATTTATTGTCTAGTGGAAAGGATAAATAGGTTTAAAATAACTGTACCTAAGAGTAATTTCTTAGGTACGGATATTTATTCACTTACTATTATTTTTATAGGAGAATATTTGCCACCGTTGCAGTTACTCTCAGAAACACTACATGCAGCAACCCCTATACGCATATCCATTAGTGCTTTTAATACTACTTTATCTCCAGCTGTTATTTTTTATGCAATTGATAAAACTCTTTCAAATCTGATTTGACATCATCTGACAACTCTGTCTTTTTAACACCTTGAATTGCACTTTCTAATGCTAATAGCCTATTAATACAAGCTGATTCATCGATTTCTTGGATTTTCAACCATGCTTGTTTTGCTCCAATTGATTTTAAATCATCTTCTGTAATGATTCCTACTTGGTTTAGTTGATCTTCTACAACCTTTCCTATATTTGGCAATTTTGAAAGTTTTCCCATAACAAGCTCCTCCTCATTTATATATTTCTAAAGCATAATTTATTTTATTATAAAGTAAGTAAGAAAAAATTACAAAGTAATAGATAGAGACATTGCGAAAACTCATTATTTTCCATCTTTTGTGTAATTATTGTATTTAGTATAAATCTATTCTAGTGCAAGTAAACTCTATAAATTCTTTTTCTTTAATGTCAACTGGTATTTCATTATTTAGATAATATTTGCATGGCTGAGAAAAACAATTTAAACTAAAATTTTTGTTATCTACTACACTTACTATCGCTTCACTTGCATCTTCAGATATCCAATTTATATTTTTTATATTCACTTTATCATCTCCTAATATCTAAATTAGAAGTTTTTTTAAAACTCTTTTATCATTTTTGTATGTAAGGTAATTATATAAATAAATTCGCAATAGTTTACAATAATGTATTTAAATAAAATTTTAATGAATAAAAGCAAATATAAATAAAATATAAACAGTAATTAAATGGATTATTTAGTATATCTATCTATAAATTTTAATATACTATCAAAACATTCTCTTGCGTATTTATTATCTTTGACACTACCTAAATATCCATGTGGTAAGTCGCCGTAACTTCTATCACGATAGTAATATTCATTGTCTATATTATACTCATCTAATTTATCTGCTAATTGTTGCATATCCTCAGGGAAGCCATCTGTATTACCAGCTGTCATAAAAGATACAGGAAAATTCTCGTTTATATGAAGTAGAGCATTGTATTGTTTAGCAATATTACCACTCAAATCATTTGTATCAAGATAGTTTGTAATTAACATTTTTGTATTGAAATTAAAATCTTCTGTTGCCAAAGGAGCATCATCAATAATTAAGGCTTTTACTTCCTCGGTTGTAAGTTGTGGCTTAATGTTTAATTCATTTCTATAATCTTCATTAGATAAAAGGGCTCCATATTGAGCAGTTAATATAGCTCCAGCAGACTGTCCAAATATAACTACATTATCCATATTTAAACCATATTTTTCGGCATTTTCAACTAAAAAATTAATAGATTGATTCATTTGAATAAGTGGAACAGGAAAATGATAATCAGGTACTAGAGCATAATTTACATTAACAAAGTTATATCCATTTTTAACTATTTCATTAAAAAGAACATTGATATCATCATCTACAGCAAGTGGGTCTCCCATTGATTTATCGCCACCAAAGTACCCACCACCGTGGAAATAGATAATAGTTGGTCTATCTACAGATATATCATCACTAGGATAAGTTATATCTAGATAACTATTTGCATATTCATCACCGTATTTAATATCATTTACATATAAAGACCCATCTTCTCTTATATGACTACCGGGTTCATTAAAAGGCTCAAAAGAGTTAATTGGACTATCTTTATATAGTTGACTTTGAATAAAGCCTACTATTATTTGAGGTTTTTTAGTTACATAAGTAAATATTCCTCCTATAATCACACATAATATTAATAAAGCTATAATAAGTTTCTTAAGTATATGATACTTTTTTGATTTTGTCTTGTCGTCGTTGTTTTTCATTTTAATACCTCCAATATATTTTAAATTCTTACATCAAGTTAATATTTATATATTTTAAAGAACTGATATATTTGTAACATTTATGTTATAATAGCAATTGCAAAAATTAAAATCAATATTTATAGACCTTACTGTGACAAAAGGGGGAATTGTATCAGATGAATCGAGTTAATTGTACAAATATAATTGTCAAAGAAAGTATTACACAAGCACTATTAATACTTATGGAAAGCAAGGACTTTCAAAAAATTACTATAACAGAGATAGTCAATAAAGCAGGCGTTGCTAGAATGTCATTTTATCGTAATTATGACAGTAAAGAAGATGTTATTTTAAAACATTTACAAGAAATTCATAATGAATGGTCAAATAATGTTCAAGACACTAATATTTCAGACTTTATAATGACTCTTTTTAGATTATTTGAGAGTATGAAACCAACTATAGAACTTCTTTATAAAGCAGACCTTTCTCATTTACTTCTTCGTTTTATTAATGAATTATGTGGCGCAAAAGCAGAGCAAAGTAATATTAAGGCATATAATCATGCCATTATTGCTGCTAGCTTTTTTGGATGGTATGATGAATGGCTAAAACGTGGCTCGCAAGAATCTCCAGAAGAAATGCTTGCTTTATTTAAAGAAGATGGTGCTCTAGCTATTTTTTGGAGTGAATTATTAGGTAGGGAATTAAAATAATATAATTAAATTCGCAATAGCAATAAATTATGAACTTATATTATAATTTACAAAAATAAGGACCCAATCCCCACTCTGATTTATTTTTCAAAGGATATATATCTTGTACCCTGAAATGTAAGCTTTCCATAATCACCTTCAACTAACATTATATATTCCTTTCTACTTAAACGCATTTCTATTTGATCTTCTCTTTCCACTTGGAATGTAACGTAATAGGATATCGAACTTGTAGTATGTATCATGCCATTGTGGTCTAAGTAATCGCTATTGCTAACTTGATTTCTTTTTTTAATAACTCTTGCATCTACTGTCAACTTAGGTGAGTTGTTGTTTTTATTCCATTCAGTAATTGATTTTAGCCCTGTAAGTACAAATATGCTAAATACAAATAAAAATGCTACAAAAAATAATATACTAAATATATAATCAAAAGAGAAACCGTACATATCCTTCACTCCCTCAGTGTTATTATATAATTTAATTTTATCATTAGTATTTTACTGCTACAATAAAATACTTTTTAAATTACAGAAAAATTTAGGATTTTATTAATATACTCTTAAAAAAATTGTGCTTAGATTTAAATTTTTATGCTAAATAAAGGGATTTTTGCTACTATATAAATAAGTAATAATAGATTATCTATTTTACAAAAATCTAAAAATAATTTAAAAAAGGGGGATTGGAAGAATGAGAAATATACTCAAAAAGGTAGTAGTATTTACAATTACTGCTTCTTTTGTATTTAACTCGGGTTTGTCTCAAATTGTATCTTATGCGCAGACGAGTGAAATGTATCAAACTGCAAAATCTATTATAAGCGATTTTGGGATAAATACCACAAATCTACAAAATATAGCAGACATAGCACGAGCTGAAGTCGATAGCACTACAGATTTGACTTTTGAAGATTTCAGTTATACTGAAGAAAATGGCAGTGTGACAATAACTGGATATACAGGAAGTGATAAGACTATTGTCATACCTTCTGAAATCGATGGTAAGAAAGTAGTTGCTATAGGCGATTTTGCATTTCAATTTACCAGTCTTGAAGGTGTGACAATACCGGACACTGTAGTAACTATAGGAAATGGAGCTTTTTATTATTGTAGATTTACAGACATAACAATACCGGATACTGTAGTGACTATAGGAAATAGAGCTTTTTATTACTGTACTAAATTAACTAATGTTACTATATCTCAAAATGCTACGAGTATAGGGGAATATGCATTTTCAGATTGTACAGCTTTAACAAAAATAACAATACCTGACTCTGTAACTGATATAGGAGGATATGCATTTTCAAATTGCACAGCTTTAACAGAAGTAACTCTTTCTAATAATTTGAAGAGCTTGGAAAATGGATTATTTAATAAATGCTCTAAATTATATAAAGTGAATATACCACAAAAAATTTCATACATAGGTAAAAATACTTTTTATAACTGTTCAGCATTAGCAATCCAAATTGATATACCAGATACTGTAACTAGTATAGGAGAATATGCATTTTATAAATGTAGTAAATTACCTTCTGTTACGATGTCTGATAATGTAGATAGTATAGGAAAATCTGCATTTTACTACTGTACTTCATTGAAGAGTTTAAATTTATCAAAGGGTTTAACTACTATAGAGGATAGTACATTCTGTCGCTGTGCTTTTAGCAAAATAGAAATTCCAGATGGAGTTACAGCTATAGGAAGAGAGGCATTTGCTAACTGTGAGAATTTAACTTATTTTAGTATACCAAATAAAGTTGAGAGTATAGGACAATACGCTTTTGGAAGTAGTAAAATCGATAGTATAACAATACCTAAGAGTGTAAAAAGTATAGGAAGAACAGCTTTTGGATACTGTAGCAAACTTGTTAATATAACTGTAGATGATGAAAATGAATATTATTCAAGTATTGATGGTGTTGTATTTTCAAAGGATTTATCTACATTAGTTATGTATCCAGCAGGCAAAAAGGATAATGTAATACAAGATGATTTGACGACTGTAGATTATGTAGTACCAGATAATGTAACGACTATAGGTGAATATGCTTTTTCTGATTCATATATTCAGACAATAATACTACCATATGGATTAAAAAATATAGAAGAGGGAGCATTTTATTATTGTAGCCTTACTAGTGTTGCAATACCGTATACTGTTACAAATATCGGAAAACGAGCATTTGGTCATTGTTCTTTTTTAGCTAAAATGAGTTTACCAAGTCAAATAACAGCTATAGAAGACTATACATTTGAATATTGTGAAAAATTGACTGAAATTATAATACCAAATAATGTAACGACTATAGGAAAAAATGCTTTTTACTGTAGATCAACATTAACTAGAAAAGCAGTAATACCAGATAGTGTTACATCTATAGATAATGAGGCTTTCTTCCCTTATGGTACTTTTTACAAGGATTATTTAAATATATATGGATACACTGGTTCTTATGCTGAAACATATGCAAAAGGGCATCTTGTAAATTTTGAATCTATTGAAGAAGGCTATTATGGCACATATTTAGAATTTCAACAACCAAAGTATACTGAAAATATAAATTCTAATAGCAAAATTTGTTTAGCTTTTAAATCAGATAAAATAGCTCCTACAGATATAACCTATGAAGTAGGTGATTCAAGTATCTTAAGTATAGAAAATACAGAATGTACTAATAAGATAATCGATGAATACAATACGAGTATAGTTTTATCTTTAAAATTAGGAGAAAATACTGGAACTACTACTATTACAGCTACAACATCAGATGGAAAAACTGCAACTTGTACTATTATAGTTAAGGATCCAGATAAGGTAGAGCCTAGTGATCAGGATAAGGATCCTATTATAATACTGCCAGGGATTATGGGAAGTAGACTATTCTCTAGTAGTACAGTGTTTGATGAGGATACTCTTGTATGGAATCCAGATCCAAGCTTAGGTGGAGTTGCATTTCTAAGCAATAAATTATTAAAAGGTGTATATGTTAAACCACCTGAAAATCAACAAAATTTAAATGCACTTGATAAAGATGACAAGCTTTTTGCTTTTTCAAAATATAAAAGAGAATATGGTGCATTATATACATATAAAAAGCTTATAGATTCGCTATGTAGTTCTACTGATAGACCAGTTTATATTTTTAATTATAACTGGATGAAGAGCAATTCATATAATGCTACAGAATTGAGAAAATTTATTAATACATTAGGGGCTGATAAGGTAGATATACTTGCTCACTCTATGGGAGGATTAGTTGCATCTAGCTATTATTCTCAATACAAAGATGATAATAAAGTAGATAGAATTATTACATGTGCAACTCCTTATGAAGGTGCACCGTGTATAATAAATAAAATACAAAACTGGGATGTTTTAACTGAAAAAGTCGATGTTAAAAATGCAAAGTTTTGGCAAGATAATGCATTAGGTTTTTTAGGTGGATTAACTAAAAGCACAAAATCATCTATTATTTCAACTTCAGAAGTAATACCTACGAAAAATTATATATCAAAGACACCTATGAGAAAAAATGGTTTAATAGACGAAACTTACGATTTGCTTTCAGATGAAGAATATGCAGATGTATGTGAGGAGATTTTTTCAGACTTATATAGTTCAGCTGTACAGTTCCAAGAATCAATTTTAAGTAGCGAGGGCTATAATAATTTACTAGATTATGAAAATGCTTATTTTTTAATTGGTAAGAATCAGCCTACAATAACTTCTATTGAGTTTGATTTAATAGGAAATGATGTAAATAAAATATGGTATGAAGATGATTTAGAATATGATATGAAGGGTGATGGAACAGTACCTTATCTTTCAGCATCAATGATGGAAAAAGTAAACGGTTTATATAATTATAGATATAAGTTTTTAGATATTAGCCATGACCAAACTGTAAAAAATGAAGAAGCTATAAATTGGATAATGCAAAAATTAGAAATTACTACAGCTGCTAGTACATTATCTGATGAACAAACAGAAAGTGAAACACCTGAAGGCTCTAAATATATAGTTCTTCGCGCGGCTTGTCCAGTTGATGTGGATGTAGAATTAAATGGAGAAGCATTAAACTCATCAGCATCAGAATGTACTTCTGAGACATCTTTTGGTAGAATGGATATAATAGGACAAAATGACGAAATAAAAATGTTCTGTTTAGAAGAAAATAAAGACTATAAAATTACTTTAGATGGAACTGATGAAGGTACTATGGATTACGCTATTCGTTACTTTAATGAAGATGGCGAATTAGAAGAGGAAAGAAGTATTGAAGGTGTAGAAGTAACTGCAGATACAATTATCACTACTGGAAGTGATAAATCAAAAGATACAGTACTTAAAATCGATAAAGATGGCGACGGAGTAGTAGATGAAGAAAAAGTTATATCATCTAATCAAAATAGCGATGCAACTGTAACGTTTGATCCAGATAATGGGGATAGCGTAGTAGAAAAGACTGTAGGTAAAGAAGATGTATTAGATTATACTCCAGAAGAACCTACTAAATCAGGCTATACTTTTGTAGGATGGTATAAAGATATCGATGATATAACTACAGAATATAAATCAGGACAAACATATACAGAAAATGTTACATACACAGCTAAATGGGCTCATGTTGATATGTTAGGTGCTCAAGTTAAAGCTGTAGTAGATAGTAAAAGCGGTATAAGATTTGGTACTCAAATCTACAACGATGGCGATGAAATAGTTGAAAAAGGTACATTGATAATACCTGCTAGATTAATACCAGAAGGTGAAGCTTTAACATTAAATACTTCAGGTATTGCTAGATCTGTAGGAAAGGTAAATTATGAAGTAAATGAAGAAAAAAATTATGTAACTTACTTAGGAACAATAATAAATATTCCAGAGGCTCAATTTGATACAGAAATGACAGCATCATCTTATGTAATTTATAAGGATAAAGCTGGCAATGAATATACAGTTTATTCACCATATAAAAATACTTCGACAACTGTAAATAAATTATTGGGTAAATAATTTTCTATAAATTATAGATTTAAAGGGATAATTGCAAATTTATTTTGCGATATCCCTTTTTTGATTAAACAATATTTTTAATTGGAAGGATAATATAGTAAAATAATACTAAAAGAGGTGACTATAATGAAAAAAATTGAAATAATAAAGGGAGATATAACAAAATTAAACGTAGATGCTATAGTAAATGCGGCTAACAGATCGCTTTTAGGTGGCGGGGGTGTAGACGGCGCTATACATAGAGCTGCTGGAAGAAAGCTTTTAGATGAATGTAGAACTTTAAATGGATGCAATACAGGCGATGCTAAGATAACAAAGGGATATAATTTACCAAGTAAGCATGTTATTCATACCGTAGGACCTGTGTATAGAGGTGGAAGTTCAAATGAGCCTGAGTTACTGGCTTCTTGCTATAGAAGATCACTAGAGGTTTTGATTGAAAATGGACTTAAGACAATAGCTTTTCCAGCGATAAGTACTGGAATATACGGCTATCCTATAGTGGAGGCTACAAATATAGCCTGTGACACAGTTTTAGATATGATAAAAAAATACACAGATAAGATAGAAAAGGTATATTTTGTGTGCTTTAGCCAAGGTGATTATGAAATATACGAAGAAATATTAAACAGCAAAATAGGAGATTAGTCATGGAGGAAATATTAGATATATTTAACGACGAATTAGAGATTATAGGACAGGATACTAGAAAAAACGCCCACAAAAAAGGACTTTTACATCAAGTAGTCCACTGCTGGGTTATAGAGGAATCTCAAGACGGTAGATTTGTATATATGCAGCAGAGAGCTGAGTTTAAGGATTTTCCGCTTTTATTTGATATAACAGTTGGCGGTCATATCGATGCTGGAGAAGTCGTGGAGGATGCGATGCTCAGAGAAATTAGAGAAGAAATAGGTCTAGATTTAAAAATAGAGGATTTGAAGTACGAGGGATATGAGGTAAAGGACATAAGCGAAGGAGATTTTCTAGATAGGGAAATTTGTAGAATATTTACATATACTTCTCCGAAACAGGTAGAGTTTAATCCCGGTCCAGAGGTCAAAAAAATGGTAAAGATAAGAGAGCAGCAATTTATAGATGTATTCATAAAGGATGGAAAAGGACTGAATATAATCAATTTG
>NZ_JAXEWM010000187.1:0-7228 GCF_034113885.1 Intestinibacter sp. | reverse complement strand
ACACCTAAGGATGGACCATCAGCAGGTGTTACAATGGCTACAGCAGTATTATCTGCTTTAACCAAAATCCCTGTAAGATGCGATGTCGCTATGACAGGTGAAATAACTTTAAGAGGTAGAGTGTTACCAGTTGGAGGAGTTAAAGAAAAATTACTTGCTGCACATAGAGCTGGAATCAAGAAGGTTTTACTTCCAAAGGATTGCGAAGTTGATTTAGATGAAATACCACAAAATGTAAAGGATCAAATGGAATTTGTATTAGTTAAACACTTAGATGAAGTACTAGAGCATGCCCTAGTAAAAGATGGTGATAAAAATGAAGATTAGAAATTCAGAAATAAAAATGAGTGCGACAAAAAGACATCAGTATCCAGCTGAAGGACTACCAGAAATAGCATTAGTCGGAAGATCTAACGTTGGAAAGTCTTCTTGTGTCAACGCACTGTTAAATAGAAGAAATTTTGCTAGAACTAGTCAAACTCCAGGAAAGACTAGAACTATAAATTTCTATTTGATAAATGATGAGTTTTACTTTGTCGACCTTCCAGGATATGGATACGCCAAAGTTGCAAAATCAGAAAAAGACAAATGGGGAAATATAATGGAGACATATCTAGAAAATAGAGAAGAATTGTGTGCTATTTTCTTATTAGTCGATATTAGACATGAACCAACAAATGACGATGTAATGATGTATGAATGGATAAAACACTTTGGCTATGAATGTGTTGTAATTGCTACAAAGGCGGATAAAATAGCTAGAGGAAAATATCAAAAGAATATAAGCATTATAAGAAAGAAACTACAGCTAGAAAAAGACGAAAAGGTAATTCCTCTATCAGCAACTAAGAAAACAGGTGTTGAAGAGGTTTGGGCTGAAATAGTTGATCAATATACTAAAAATGGATATGAAATAACTGTAGACTAGATATTGAAAATATAGAGAACCTATGATGTAGGATAATTAATACTACAAAATAGGTTCTTTTTTTTGTAACAAAAATAAGAGCAAATAAATATCTTAATATAGAGCTTTTTTAGGAGGTATTTGCTTATGGCAGGAAAAATAAGAAAGATGTTTCCAGGGGGAAACACATCAAATGGGTTTTATTCATTTTTTGATTATATAATTACAGATGGTATAAATAGAATATTTTGTTTAAAGGGTGGACCAGGAGTTGGTAAGTCGTCGTTTATGAAAAAGGTTGCTAAAGAATTTGTCAAGATGGGATATGATATAGAGCTTCATTACTGTTCTTCAGATCCAAAGTCATTAGATGGAGTAGTGATAAATGGGTTAAATGTAGTTTTTTTAGATGCAACTGCGCCACATATTGTTGATCCTAAATTACCTGGAGCGGTCGATGAAATTATTAATTTTGGTGAATTTTGGGATATAGAGAGATTAGAAAAGAATAAATCTGAAATTCAATTATGTAATGAGAATATAGCTGATTGTTTCCAAAGGGCATTTAAATTTTTAAAATCAGTAGAACCTATTTATCTAGATATAGAATCTAAGAATTCAAAATGTATGGATTGGTCAAAGGTAAATAAAATTACAGATGATTTTGCTAGCAGGATATTTGATGGGGTTGAATTTTGTGAAGGAGTACCTAAATGTAGACATCTATTTGGTTCAGCGATAACTCCTGCAGGATATCTAGATTATTCAGATAGTTTATTTGAAGGTGTAGAAAATATTTATTATTTGAGTGGAGATATAGGTGTTGGCAAAAGTGAATTTTTGAGAAGTATTTACGAAAGGGCATTGAAAAAAGGGTTAGATGTAGAAGTATATCATTTTCCGCTAATTGTAGATAAATTGCAGGCTGTTTATATACCTAAGTTGAATGTAGCTATAACGACAAGCTCTTTATTTAAAGAGAAACAATCGATTAATTTAAACGATTTTATAGACGAAGAAAAATTAAACAAATATAAGGACGATATAAAAATAGACAAAGAAATAGTAGATTACTTGATGAATAATGCGATTGCAAATTTAAAACGAGCAAAATTCAACCACGATATAATAGAAGAGTACTATTTTCCTACGATGGACTTCGATAGAGTGGAAAAATTGAAGAATGAAGTTATTGGTAGAATTTTAAAATATAAGGAATGATAAATTTATAGCTTTAATCGAAAGGTTTAATTATGAGAAGTGAATTTTGTGTAAGTACAAAATTTAATTTGTTGTTATTTTGTACTTACACATTTTATTTTATAATAATTATTTAATAGATTTAGCCACAATATCCATATTATTACAATATAAAAATTATGCATATTAATCTATGTCTATTAAATAAGTTATTTATTTGAAAATATTTCTATTTTATGTGAATAGAATTTGTTTGTATAGTACATAATTCAGTTAGCAAATTAATTATAAATTAGAAGGTGATACTTATTGATAGCTAATAATTTATTGTCGATTGTACCAGAGAAAATTGCGAGAAAGTACAACGTAATACCTATTGGATTAGAAAACGACACTTTGGTTATAGGTGGAAGTAAAGAAGATATTTATACGATACAGGATTTAAAAATGATAACAGGGAAGAAGATTGTTTTTAAGAGATATTCCTATGAAGAAATCATTAGGGAAATAGAATCCACATATGGAAATAAGATTGAAGTAGATGAGGACTATGCTAAGAGGATTTTCTTTGAAATTTTAAATAGAGCAGTAAAAGAAAATGCTAGTGATATACATATTGAACCATTTGATAATTATTTGATTATAAGATTTCGTGTTGATGGAGAATTATACGAGGCTTTTAGATATACTTTAGATTTACACCTACCGCTTACTGCGGTAATTAAATTAAAATCAGGTATTGATATAACTGAAAAGAGGCTTCCACAGGATGGAAGGGTGGATATAAATATAGGAGGAAGGTTAATTGATATTAGAACATCGACAATTCCGACTACATACGGAGAAAAGACTGTTTTGAGGATTTTAAATAGAGATAATTTTTTTAAGACAAAGGAGGAAATAGGTTTTTCTGACGAGGCTATAGGTATCATTGACAAAATGATATCTAAGAAATCAGGAATTATATTAATTGTAGGTGAAACAGGATGTGGAAAGAGTACAACTTTATATTCACTATTAAAAGATTTAAATGTCGTCTCAAGAAATATTATAACTATAGAAAATCCAGTAGAATACAAAATGGATGGAATAAATCAGATACAGGTAAATGAAAAAATAGGTCTGACTTTTGAAAAGGGTTTAAGGGCTATTTTAAGACAAGATCCAGATGTAATTATGTTAGGTGAAATAAGAGATTCAGAAACTGCTAAAATAGCCGTGAGAGCCTCTATAACAGGTCATTTAGTACTGAGTACCTTACATACAAATGATACTGTATCTTCAATTACTAGATTGAAGGATATGGGAGTAGATTTATATTTAATTAGTGCTTCTTTAGTCGGGATTATATCTCAACGATTAGTTAAAAAAGTATGTCCATATTGCAATGGAAAAGATCAAGAATGTGAATATTGTGGAGGAAAAGGTTACATAGGAAGAACTTTAGTTTATGAGATCCTGGAGATAGATGAAGTTATAAGAGAATATATAAATGATTTTGAAAAGAATAATAAAATTAAAGATATAGCTATTGAAAGAGGGAAGATGATTACCTTTGATCAATGTTATATAGATTTAGTTGAAAAAAATTTGATAATGTCTTTTTGATTTAGGAGCTGTTGGATATGCAATCGTATAAATGTGTTGTTTACGATCAGGAAAATAAAAGAAAGGTAATTCATTTAGATCTTGAATATGAGGAGGAGGCATTGAAATTTGCAAAAGAAAATAATTTAAAAGTCTCCTCTATAAAAAAGAAAAGATCAATTTTTAATTTTTCTCAAAAATTAAAGAACAAAGAGTTAAAAATACTTTGCAAGGAAATAGGAATTTTATTTGAATCTGGATGTGAAATAACTAGACTATTAGAAGTGTTGGAGGCACAGGCAAGTAAAAAATTAAAACCTGTGCTGAAAAGGATTTTGAGAGAGATAGAGAGTGGAAATTCTATAACAGAGTCATTTAAGAATACTAGTGCTTTTTCTAGATTTTTCATCAGCTTAGTCTATGCCGGAGAGGTAAGTAGTAATTTAGATCAAGTCATGTACAGATTGAGTGAGTATTATGATAAAGAGGCTAAATTAAAGAGTAAAATAATAAGTATTTCGATATATCCTACTATTTTGGCTTTTGTCACAGTTGGATCTGTATTATCGATTTTGTTGTTTATAATGCCAAAATATGAGGCTATATATTTAGCAAATAATATAGATATACCAGCTATAACAAGAGGAATGTTATTTGTATCTAATTTTATTAGAAATAATTATATAGCTATACTTCTAGTGAGTTTTACCTTGTTAATTATAAGTGCGTATGTAGTCAAAAATAATCAAGAATTGAGAAAAGAATTACATAAACTATTTTTAAGATTGCCGAAAATAGGTGAGCTTATGCTTTTAAATCTTACAAATAAGTTTTCTAAGTCACTTTATATTCTAATCAAAAGTGGTGTAGAAATAGTTAATGCAATTGATATATCTGCAAAAGTCATAGATAAGAGATACATATATGATATGATTTGCATTGCAAATGATTCTATAAAAGAGGGGAATAATATTGGAGTATCGCTAAGCAAAATTAATTTATTCCCAGAGCTATTTATAACGATGGTTACTATAGGCGAATCTACTGGTAGATTGGAGGAAACATTAGATACTATTAATAAGTTTTATGAAAATGAGATAGATGAAAAAGTCGAAATTGGAACTAAATATCTTGAAAATGGAATTATTTTAATAATGGGACTCATAGTCTCTGCTACAGTTGTATCGATGGTTATACCTATGTTTAATACAATATCTTCTTTTTAGGAGATAAATTTTTAAAATTTATATAAACCAATTATGAAAGGAGTACTTTTTATGAAGAACTTAATTCAAAAAACTAAGATTAAAAAGAATGAGATTTTAGAAAAAATAGCAGGTTTAAATCAAAAATATTTCAAAGGTAAGAAAAAAAGAGGATTCACCCTAGTTGAGGTTATGATAACTATTGTTCTTATGGTAATAATTTCGAGTATGGCTGCACTTAGTTATTCAAAGACTCAGGAAAGGGCTAAAGTAAATATAGATTATGCAACTGCAGCTAATATAGCTACAGCAGCACAAATGGCGGCTACTAATGGGGAAACAGGAATCAGTGTCGAGAGTTTAGTCAGTAGTGGATATTTACAATCTACACCAAAAGTACAACAAAGTTCAGGTGGTTCATTTACAGTCACAGTTGGAGCTGATGATACAATAACTGTAACAATAGGTGATGATCAATATTATCCTAAACCAAGTGAATAAAACTAGAAAAGGATTATTGTGAGGAGTAATAATTTTTAGAGGAGATGATCTTATAGGAAATCTTGCATGCATCAAATTAGATAATTATTTAACTGAAATATTAATTTTAAAAAAGCATATCAATAAAATAAAAATGATAGATATTATTAATTTAGATGTTGGATTGAAAAATTTAAATGGTCTAAAAAAGAAAAAAGAATATGTAGATTTAGTTAGCCAAAAATTAAGTGAATATAAAAAATTAAAAAAAATATTTTTTGCAGTACAAAATGAAGAAGTTATAGTAAGAGGATATGAAAATTTAGGTAAGATAAGAAAACGTGATATATACGGATATGTAAAATTCGAGATAGGACAGGACATGCCTATAAATTTAGATAATTACATAATTAAATATAGTGTTTTAAATAAATATAAAAGTACTATGGATTTGCAGGTTATATTATTCCCTAAGTATATAGAACAGATTTGTAATCAAATTGCAGAAAATGCGGGTATTAAGCGCAAATATTTAAATATTAATTACGACATCATACAGAAATTGATGAATATAAATAAATTAAATATAAATTGTGACAGATGTATTATAATAGAAAATTTAGATGATGAGATAATTTTAAATTTAGTAGAAAATGGAAAAATATACAATTCAAATGTATTTGAAAAGGAAGGAAATGTGGATTATATATTAAAATTTTTAGAAAAAGATATCAACATATTTTATTATGGATTAGAAGATCATTTTTTAAATCAGATAAAAGAAAATGGATTTAATGTGGATAAATTAAAATTCGATTTAAAACTAAATAAGCTGTGGATAGAAAAAAATGTGGATAAAGATATAAATAATTATATGATTTGTATAGGATTGGTAATATAAAATGAGAAAAAATACTAAATGTATCAACATTTTTGAGAAAAATAAAAGAGATTGGAATTTATACCAAGTGAGTACTCTTATAATACTGTTGATAACTTTATTGCAAGTATCGATTAATGTAATTAAATATACACAGCTTACTGATTACATATCTAAGCATAAATTAGAAAATATTTCACAGCAAGAGGAAGTTAATAAGAATTTATCTGAAGGTAATCAAAATTTAGATACACAAAAATGTAACATAAATTTATCAGAATTGGAAGAGATATGTTCGATTATCGGCATGAATAAAATTAAAAGTATATCCTCAAATTCAAACAAAATAGAGATTCAAGGTATTTGTAATAACACGAAAATATTAGAAAAATTATCTAATCAAAAGAATGTTAAAAATTTTAATATAAAAAGTTTGCAGAAAGAAGAAAAACATTATTTATTTACTATTGAATACAAAGTAGGTGGATTAAATTGAAATTAATTAAACAAAACAAATCTTTATTTTTATTGTTGATAACATTACTTGCATATGTGATGATTGTAATTTTATTTATAAATCCACTTATTACAAAGAATAGTGAATTAGAGGAAAGAAGGTCACAAATATTAATTTCACAGCAAGAAAAAGAATATATTAAAACTTTTAATCAGCAGAAAAATTTAGATTTAGAAAATAAAAAATCAGAAGACATAATTTTATCCATAGAAAAAAGTATGGAAGATATAGTAGAGATAAATTCTATCATTAAAAGGTCTGAGCAGGTAGAAAATTCAGAGACTGTTTTATTAGAGTTGAGTATTTGTTCAACTTTAGAAAATATTTTTAAATTAGATACGAAATTAAGAAATTTAAAACTGGAAAATTCTATAGAAAGTATAAAAATAGAAAACTCTAAAAATGAAAATGATAAAAGTAGAAAAGTAAATTGTACTATGCTATTTAAAGTC
>NZ_JAXEWM010000186.1:0-7232 GCF_034113885.1 Intestinibacter sp. | reverse complement strand
TGATTGTCCTGTTTATCTAGCTTTTTATTGTATAAAAACATATCAAATGCCGCAGCAAATACTACTAGATAACCAAATATACTTATTATATCTGGGCTCTCGTTGAAAAATACTATCCCTAAAACAGCAGAGCAGATTATACCACTGTAGTCGTATATAGAAATTTCCTTAGCTGGTGCATATTTATAAGCAAGGGTAATTCCAAATTGACCGATACTCGCTGACACCCCTGCAAGTAACAAGTACACTAGTTGCATAAATGTCATAGGCTTATAAACAGCTAAAAACACAGGTAAAATAACTATAAGCGAAAAAGTTGAGAAGAAAAATACTATAGTATAGTAATCCTCCTTATTACCTAAAACCCTGACACAGGTATATGCAAGTGCTGCAAATATCGCTCCCATTACTCCGACTAAATAAGGTATCACCTGTACATCAAAGCTTGGTTTTATTATAAATAGAGCCCCTATAAATGCCACTGTTACCATCGTAATTTGTTTTAAATTTATCTTTTCCTTTAAAAATAAAGCACAGAAGATAACGACTAAAAACGGACTTAGCTTATTTAACATATTGGCATCTGATAGGACAAGTCTATCTACCGCATAGTAGTTGCATACTATCCCTATAGTCCCGAATAGAGATCTTAGGACTAGTACCTTTCTGTTCTCCTTCTTCCCTACTAAGCTTCCCTTGTGCTTGATTATTAAATATAGAGCTAGAAGAGCTGCTACTAAATTTCTGAAGAATGTCTTTTGAAAGCTCGGCAAATCACCTGCCATCTTTATAAACGCCGACATAACTGCAAATCCACATGCAGATGCAATTATACAGAGTATCCCTTTTATTCTGTTCGATTTGATTACTTTATCCATTAAAAATCCTCCTTAATAAATTATCTATATCTATTTTCAATTATATACTCCAGCATATTATTTTATCGTTTATTTTTTTATTCGTCAAACCGTATATATTAAATATATTTTCCTTATTTGTCATTCATATTCAAAGAAATACTATATTTTTTAAAATAATTTATATCTTTATTATGTTATTTTTATTATAATTAACTAGTGACTATAAAAAATACAATAAATAAGTTGGAGGGAAATTATTATGGCTATCTTTGGACAAGGACCAAGCAAAAAAGAATTATTAAATCAAATAGAAGAGTTAAAAAAAGAGTTAAATGCTATACATCTAACTCAAGAACAAGTCAAATATCTAGATATTAATAAAGAAATAGATAAATTAAATAGACATAAAAACGATTTAAAATCTAAAAACAGAGAACTACAAAATAAAGTATCTTATCTACAACAGACGCTTATAGGCTTAGAAGATATAGAAGAGATGCAGTCATTTGGTATTTATAAAACAAAATACGGTTTAGAATCATCTGAATTGTATAATAGAAAATTACAAAATATAAGAGACAAGCAAAAGGCTATGATAAAAAATAAAACAGCCACAATACATAACACAAGCTATATCGTCGATGGAGATAAGAAAAAGGGTAAAGAATTTATACTAGATACTGTAAAACTATCTCTTAGAGCTTTTAATAACGAATGTGACAACATTATAACCAAAACTAAATTTAACAATGTAGAAAAATCAGCTGAAAGAATAAAAAAAATATACAAAGAAATTAATTCTCTTACTGATATGCAGCATGTATCAATAAAAACAGAATATTTAAATCTAAAAATAGAAGAGCTTTACTTAAAATACGAATATGAATGTAAAAAGCAAGAAGAAAAAGAAGAACAACAGGCAATAAAGGAACGTATGAGAGAAGAAGCTAAGGTTTTAAAAGAATTAGAAGCAGCTAGAAAGAAAATAGAAAAAGAAGAAACCCATTTTTCTAATGCTATAAAGGATTTAAATAATAAATTAGAAAAAGCTGATGATAAAGAAAAAAATACTCTACTAGAAAAAATAAGAGAACTAGAAAATAAATTAAAGGAAGTTGAAGATTCAAAGAAGGATTTAGCTAATAGAGAGCAAAATACACGAGCTGGATATGTCTACGTAATCTCAAATATAGGCTCTTTTGGAGAAAATGTATATAAAATAGGTATGACTAGAAGACTTGATCCTATGGATAGAGTTAGAGAGCTTGGAGATGCATCTGTTCCTTTTAAATTCGATGTTCACGCTATGATTTTTTCAGAGGATGCCCCTGCTTTAGAAAATGCACTACATAAAAAATTTGAAAATAAAAGTGTTAATAAGGTCAATTTGAGAAAAGAATTCTTCAACGTGTCTTTAGAAGAAGTCAAAAAAGAAGTTATAAAAAATCACAACGCTACTATAGAATTTACAATGCTAGCTGAAGCTCAGGAATATAGAGAATCCTTGGCTATGGGTACTAAGCCTATTGAAAAAGCAAAAATAGAACCTGTAGAAACCTCTACAAATGATAACGAAGCTACTTCAAAGCCTACAAATAATGAAGAAAAAACAGCTAAGACAATGTCTTTAAATTTTGAAGAGATGAATTATCTAAGCTTGATAAAAAGGCTTGTATCAGATGTTATAGATACAAATCAAATCTCTTATTTTAAAAACAACGAATACTTAGAAATTAATTTTAAAAATGATTCAGCTAAATATATATGTAGATTATTTTTAAATAAAACAGGTAAAAATAACATCCATTTATTTGATAAGGAAGAAGGAGTTATAATGTTTGATTTTGATGAAATGAATGACTTAGAAGAAATCAAAGACATGTTTATAGACATTGTAAAAGGGTATTTATAAAACAAAGAAATTTTTAACAATTACCGATTATTTTAATTGATAAAATAATTTAATAGTTATAAAATAGTAATTAGAGTTATTCAAAATTGTTATCAAAGGGGGTGAGAAAATGCAAGATAATTACACTATGCCAATCTATCAAAAAATAGCTTTAGACTTGGCAAACAAAATCTATACAGGAAGTATAGTAGAAGGTAGTACTCTATACGGACGCTCTGTTTTAGCTGGAAAATACAACGTTTCTCCAGAAACTATCAGACGTGCGATAAAATTACTAGAAGACATAAAAATTGTGGAAAGTGTCAAAGGCAAAGGAGTTATTGTCCTATCTTCTAAAAACGCGCTATCATTCATAAAAAAATACCAAGATATTACAAATATTTCATCTTACAAGAGCAGTTTATACAAATTGCTTGGAGAAAAATCAAAGCTAGAAAATGAAATAGTAGAAACATTGAACAAAATTATCGATTATTCTAATAGACTAGAAATTATAAATCCACTAGTTCCAGTGCAATTTACTATTGAAGAAAACTGCAAGTACATAGGAAAAACATCAGGTGAAACTAAGTTCTGGCAAAATACAGGTGCAACAATTGTTGCTGTAAAAAGAGGCGAAGAGCTTATAATTTCTCCAGGACCATATATAGAATTTTTAGCTGGAGATTTACTATTAGTAGTTGGAGATAAACATATCTACAATTCTGTACCGGCATTTTTATATGATAATAACGATACTAAATAGAAAATGTTACAAGGGTTGAAATACTCTTGTAACATTTTTTATTTTTATCTAAAAATTCCTATATCCCCGTAAATTGTGTTACTATAATTACATATCAGAAAGGTCGGTGGTCAGTTTGAACTTAAATATAAAAAACAAAGAATTATTTTCTAATATAGGACTAATTTTAGTGGCTATTATATGGGGATTTGCATTTATCGCTATAAAATTCACAGTGGGGTCAATTCCTCCCTTTTATACGATTGCATTTAGATTTATTATTGCGTCGATTGCACTTGTCGTGATATTTTTTAATAAATTAAAGCAGATAAAAAAAGAAGCGCTTGTATGCGGAATCGTGCTGGGCTTATTTGCGTATATCGGTTATTTGGCACAGAATATAGGGCTTGAGTACACAACTGCTAGTAATAGTTCATTTCTATCTGTAACGGATGTCGTGATGGTTCCATTTTTGTATTGGGCAATAAGCAAAACTAAACCAGATATGTACCAGATATCAGCTGGGATAATAGTTATGATCGGCGTGGGATTTTTGTCTTTGAAGGAGAATTTTACTATGGGATTTGGCGATTTGATAACACTACTTGGAGCCTTTGGATTTAGCATGCATATTATTTATATAGATAGATACACAGAGAAAATCGACCCTATGATTTTGGTGATCGTGCAGATTTTGACATGTGCTGTCTTGGGAAGCATTACGGCATTTTTGATAGAGGGAGCTTACGACTTCTCTAGACTCACAAAATTAAGTGTATTTGGAATTTTATTTTTGGGATTTATAAGCACATTGATCACACTATCACTGCAAAATATATGCCAAAAATACACAAAACCAGTCAATGCATCGCTTATACTTTCCTCACAAACTATATTTGCAACGCTATTTGCAATAACTATTTTGAAGGAAACACTTACAATTAAGATGGTTGTCGGCTGCTTGCTGATATTTATCGGGATAATTCTCTGCCAGGTAAAACCAAATTTATTTTCACATAAAAGCTGCCACACAGACAAGGAGGTATAAAAAATGGAAGTCGGACAAAAAATATTGATTAGCAAGGGATATGTTTTTAAGAATTATTTGAAGGGAACTGTTATAGAGTGTAAAACTAGGGAGAAGAAGATGACTGATGTTTTGCTGGATGATAAGATTTATGTCGTGAAGCTTGAAAACGGCGAGATTGTGGAGATTTCTGATGATGTGCTTTGTAATTATACTGTGATTAAGGACAGCGAGGTTAAGACTCATATTTTGTATGATAAGTATACTGATGGGATTACTAATTCTGTTTATTATGTGGTGGATATGATAAAGAAGTTTTTTAGGAATCTTAGGAACGGTAAATAGGTATATAATGTTGAAATTTCAATGTTTTTTGTGATATACTATAGTTATACATATTAATATGAAATACTATTTTTTATAGGTTAATTTTTTAAATCTATTTTGAATTGTATTGGTATTATAGATTAAAATAATAAAGTAAATTAGTGATTTTGCTTTATTAAATTTTCAAAGTCCCACGCACCAGTAATACCAACGGTTTGAGGCACTTTTGAGTATGTATAATAAAATTTATATGTAAGGAAAAAGTTGTACCCCGCAACGGGGGTCTCAAAGCTAGTAATTGCAAGGGCTAAAATTCTAGGGGTTTTATAAGGTACCTTCCCTTAGGGGAATTGAAACTTATCTTTTCCTATTATTTCTATTAAAGAATCGTCTGTAGCGTTTGATAAGGTACCTTCCCTTAGGGGAATTGAAACCATTTACTGTCATAGTATACTGATTTAAAAGCTCCTGTTTGATAAGGTACCTTCCCTTAGGGGAATTGAAACATTAGATCTCAAATCACTTAAAGGTATATTGTGTATAGTTTGATAAGGTACCTTCCCTTAGGGGAATTGAAACTCCAAGGTCTGTTCCACGATACATATTTTTACCATCTTTAGTTTGATAAGGTACCTTCCCTTAGGGGATTTGAAACTCTCATTAAGTTTAACGTATGTTCCTTCTTCAATAGATTCGTTTGATAAGGTACCTTCCCTTAGGGGAATTGAAACAAATAAATATTCTAGAGCGAATAAAGTTTCATTTTTACTGTTTGATAAGGTACCTTCCCTTAGGGGAATTGAAACATATCTTATTCATTATATTGTTATAGTCTTCATAAGATGTTTGATAAGGTACCTTCTCTTAAAATCAGCTAGAAATAATCTAGCTTTTTTTACGCATAAAAAAAGACACCGTACTAATTCAACCTCGTACCATGCCCTATAGAAATTATTCAATTTTTTAACACTCATGTTATAACCTTCCATCCTCATAAAATTATATCAACAATCCAATTAACTTCACTACAGCTGTTACCATAAGCTCACCTCCTCTGAAACCAAATAAAAACTAACAACAACTAGAAGTCAAAGTACAGAAAATTTTCATCGGACAAACAATGCATTTAAGACTCATCTTTTCACCTCCCAAATTATTAAACTAAACTAAAACAAAACTAGAATAATATCTTCAAAATCATTGTTATTGCTCTCATTAGATCACCTCCTTGAAAATATAAATTGAAACTAACAATTATTTAGATAAAATACGATGGAATCGCAAGAATAGCTTTGTAGTACCCATAAACTCTCACCCCCTTTAAATACTTATGCTGTATATACTAAAGATATATTGCTATTGAAATTAAAGATCCTATTGAACCTATACTTAAAACAGCCATGTTATCACCTCCAGATAATTTTTAATATACTTATATTATAGATACTTTGCTAAGGACTATCTTGTCAAAAAGTATGCCAATTTACCAACCACTTTTAGAAGCATAATGTTTCAAGTCTAGTTATATCAATGTATTTAGTTGTTTTTATTAGAAATATAGAAATATTGTGTTTTGGTTGGTAAATATAATTGGTAATGTTGAAATTTCAATATTTTTTGTGATATACTTAAATAAAGAATGGGTATTTTACGAGTATTTAACAGTAACATGAGATGTATTGAAGCAATAACTTATGCATTTCTTTAATTGTAGTATATGTTATTTAACAGTAACATGAGATGTATTGAAGCCCATTTAAATATTAATGGGGTGTGGTTTGGTAAAAAATTTAACAGTAACATGAGATGTATTGAAGCTTTGCTACTTTTTCCGCACTCATACCATATGTCGGATATTTAACAGTAACATGAGATGTATTGAAGCTGATGGAGAGTGCTTATTAATGATTTTTGAAATTGAATTTAACAGTAACATGAGATGTATTGAAGCAGCCAACTAAACATTGGTAAATATCTGTATACATTTATTTAACAGTAACATGAGATGTATTGAAGCATATGTTTGAGTATTACTTGCTTCTTTTTCAATATCATTTAACAGTAACATGAGATGTATTGAAGCTTTTTCTTTCTTGATCCATTGTGTAATTCTTAGCAGATTTAACAGTAACATGAGATGTATTGAAGCTTATCATCCCATCTCCACACCAAAGAATTGCTATTAATTTAACAGTAACATGAGATGTATTGAAGCATTAAAAGAAACTAAAAAAGATGAAATTAAATTAAAATTTAACAGTAACATGAGATGTATTGAAGCACCATAGATTCAATTTCTTTTTTTCTTTTATCTGAAAATTTAACAGTAACATGAGAGGTATTGAAGCTAGTTTGCCTCTGTATTGTTTTCAAACTCTTGTA
>NZ_JAXEWM010000185.1:0-10799 GCF_034113885.1 Intestinibacter sp. | reverse complement strand
TAAGAAATGAGTTAAGATCCGATAGGATTTTAAATAGAATTAAATTTTAGAAGAGTTGTTAATGTTCGGTAGATTACTTGAAAGTTTTCTATTAAATATTACAACTACATTATACAAGGAGGAGGGTATATGAGAAATTTTTATGAGAAAATTATTCATCATAAAAAATTAGTAATAGCAGTATTTGCTGTTGCAATAATTATTTCAGCAGTTTGCAGTACTATGGTAGGAGTAAACTACGATATGAATGACTATTTACCAGATGAAACTGCATCGACAGTAGCTTTAGATACCATGAATGAAGAATACGATATGAGCATTCCGAATGCCAGAGTTATGGTATCGGATTTAAGTATTGCAGAGGCACTTGAGATGAAGCAGAAATTATCGGACATAGACGGTGTTGAAGAAGTCACTTGGCTAGACGATGTTATAGACACAAATATACCTTTGGAAACAGCTGATAAGGAGGCTGTTGAGGATTATTATAAAGACAATAATGCATTATTTACAGTGACTATTGAAGAAGAAAAGAGAATAGAGGCTGTAAATGCAATTAGAGATTTAATAGGCGACGACAATTCGATGGAGGGTACAGCTGTCAATACAGCAGTTGCGACACAATCTACAACTAAAGAAATAAAGAGAATAATGATGTTAGCAATTCCAATTTGTTTGGTGGTTTTATGTATTACTTCACATTCATGGGTAGAACCGATATTATTGCTTGGAACAATAGGGGTAGCCATATTATTAAATAAAGGTAGTAACTTGATGTTTGGAACTATTTCCTTTGTAACAAATGCAGCTGGAGCAATATTGCAGCTTGCTGTATCTATGGATTATTCGATTTTCCTATTGCATCGTTTTGAGGAGATGAGAGCAGAGGGGCAGGATGTAGAAAATGCTATGGTAAATGCGCTTTGTAAATCGACAGGATCTATTTTATCGAGCGGCCTTACTACAGTGATAGGATTTGCGGCTCTTATACTTATGCAATTTAAAATTGGACCGGATATGGGGCTATCTATGGCAAAGGCAATTTTATTGAGCTTGATAACTGTTTTTGTATTATACCCAGTAATTTTACTGTATTGCTATCCATTGATAGATAAAACTAGACATAAATATATCATTCCTGATTTTGGCAAATTCGGAAAAGCTGTGACAAAAATGATGGTTCCAGCAGTTTTGATATTTTTATTATTAGTAGTACCTTGTAATCTAGGTCAACAAAAGAATTTCTTCTCATATGGATCTTCTCAAATATTTAGTACAAATACGCAAATTGGAAAGGATAGAGAAAAGATAGAAGATACTTTTGGAAAATCAAATAATTTAGTATTGATGGTCGAAAAGGGCAATTTAGAAAAGGAAACTGAGCTTAGCGATAAATTACATGAAATACCAGAGGTTACAAGTATAGTTTCTTATGTAGATAACGCAGGTGCTGAGGTGCCTATGGATTATGTTGATAATGATACTTTGAGCAAGCTGATATCTGATAATTACAGTAGAATGATTTTAACAGTAGATGCGGATTATGAAGGGGAAGAAACCTTTGAGCTTGTAAGAGAAATACGTTCGTTGGCTTCACAATACTACGATAATTATCATTTAGCTGGGGAAAGTGCAAGTACATATGATTTAATGGATACTATAACAAAGGATACTGTAAGCGTAAATTCTATAGCAATATGTGCAGTATTTGCTGTATTGTTACTTACTATGAAGTCAATATCTCTTCCAGCAATTTTAGTATTAGCAATAGAAACCGCTATATGGATAAATTTATCAATACCTTATTTCAAAGGAAGCTTCGTGTTCTATATTGCATATTTGATTATAAGCTCTGTTCAATTAGGAGCTACAGTTGACTATGCAATATTGCTTACAAGTAGATATATCGAAATTAGGGAATCAATGCCTAAGAAAGAAACCATTATAGAAACTGTTAGATCAACTACAGTATCAATTTTGACATCAGCATCAATACTTACAATCGCAGGGGCGTTGTTGTGGAAAATATCTACACATGGACTACTTAGTCAGTTAGGACTTTTATTGGCTAGAGGTACAGTTTTATCGACTATAATCGTATTGTTTGTAATTCCTGGAATGTTGTATTTATTTGATGGTTTAGTTCAAAAAACAACAAGAGCTATAGATTTTTATAAATTTAATGAATAGGAGAGTACGCGTTATGAAAAATTACAATAAATTTATTGCAATTACAATGGCAGGAGTATTGTGTGGTGCTAGTAGACTTACAACAGCTTCATTAGCGGCTGAAAAATCAACTGAAAAAGAAGAAGTAATATATGCAAACTTAAATCCATCTGGAGAAATAGAAGAAATTTATGCAGTAAATATATTCGATGATAAAGACATTGTGGATTATGGAATATACGAGGCAGTAAAAAACATGAACACAATGGATAAAATAAATTATTCAAACGGTAAGGTCACAATAAATAATTCATCAGATGAATTATACTATCAAGGTATGATGAAATCTGATACACAGCTACCATGGAATATAAATATCGAATATAAATTAGATGGAATGGAATATACAGCAGAGGAATTAGCAGGCAAAAGTGGTAAATTGGAAATCCAAATGGATATAACTGAAAACAAAAAAGCCAAAAAAGATTTCTTTGAAAACTATGCATTACAAGCATCTGTGCAATTAGATACAAATTTATGCAAAAACATAAAAAGTGAAGGTGCTACTATGGCAAATGTAGGTGCTTTAAAACAGCTTACTTACACAATTCTTCCAGATAATGAAAAGCATATAAAAATTACAGCAGATGTAGTTGATTTTGAAATGAATGAAATACAAATAAACGGGATAAACTTAAATCTAGATATAGACAAAGATTCTATAGACACATCATCTTTGACTGACGAAATTGAAACACTACAGGATGCAGTATCTGATTTAGACGATGGGGCTAACGATCTAAATGATGGAACAGGAAAATTAAAAAACGGTGCAGTCACTTTAGCTGATGGTATCAAAACTATACAAAGTGGATTAAATGAATTAAATTCAAAATCATCTGATTTAACTAGTGGCTCTAGCGAAGTATATAGTGCACTTAAGACAATACAATCATCACTTGACAATGTTTCTACCTCATCTAGTGATTTAGAAAAACTATCTTCTGCCTCTACTCAAATAAAATCAGGAATAGACAGCTTAGTAGGAGGATTAAAGACAGTTGATTCAAGTATAGACAAATACAACAGTAGTTTAAAAAATGCAGGAATCAGCAGTGGCTCAGAATTAGCAGCCAAAAACTTGGATGCAGCAGAAGCTCTAGGAATAACTAGTACTCAAAGAAAACTATACAGCGCCTATACATCAGGCGGAACTGATGGTGTCACAAAAGAAATTGCAATATTAGCTCAACAAGGAGACCAAGAAGCAATATCATTATATAAACAAGCTTCAGCAGGAAACACAGATGCAGTTATACAATATGTACAAACAGCAGGCAAATTAATTTCTATAGAAAAGCTTCTAAAAGCAGATGCATCATATATAGAAGGTAGCTCTCAGCTTATAAGTGGAATAGACAGTCAAATGAGTACATCTTCAGGTCAAACTACCTTGATGAGTGGAGCAATATCACTACAAAGCAACTATAAGCAATTTGACGACAGCATACAAGAATTAGTCAACTCATTAAATAATTTAATGGCAAATATGACACAATTAAAAGGCGGAATAGATAAGTTGACAAAGAATTACTCTGCATTAGATAGTGGAATAAAGGACTACACAAATGGAGTCAGCAAAATAACAAAGGGTTACACTAAGGTATATGAAGGTGCATTAGATTTAGTAAGTGGAACTAACGATTTATACAAAGGAACAAACGACCTTACTGATGGAACTGGTGAATTCAAGGATAAAACATCAGACCTTGACGGAAAAATAGACGATCAAATAGATTCTATGATAAAGAACTTCGCAGGCGATGACTTCGAAGTAAAATCATTTGTATCTGATAAAAATACAGATGTAGAATCAGTACAATTTGTAATAAAAACTGAAGCGATAGAAAAACCAGAAGTTCAAAAGGAAGAAAAGAAGGAAGAAACACTTACTTTCTGGCAAAAGTTATTAAGTATATTTGGTAAATAATTTTATTTAGAAATAGTTACTCTCTTTTAGATGAGCAGGCAAAACTTGCTTATTTGGAAGGGAGTATTTTATTTTAACGAAATGATATTTGAAGCTTAGAATGATAGTATTATGGTAAATTTCAATTAAGGCAAAATAAGTTATTATATCAAAGAAAAACATGTCAAACAAACTATTTATAATGCATGATATAATAAATTATATGAAGATATTAAAAATTACGGAGGAAAAATATGTATATAAAAAAAGAAGATTCAATAGTATCAATGTCACCTAATAACGAAGCAAAGCATCATTGTAAATCTGGAGACACAGTAGTATTCCAAACTTCAGATTGCTACAACGGCAGCATAAAAACTGAAAAGGATTTATTTCATCTAATAGATTATTCTAATATAAATCCAGCGACAGGACCTTTATACATAGATGGTGCAGAGTCTGGAGATGTTTTAAGAGTTGATATTTTAAAAATCGAGCTAGCTTCACAGGGAGCTATGTCATTAGCACCAGGCAGAGGTGCTCTAAAGGATTTTGTAGAAGAAGAACGCACAAAAATTATAAAAATAGAAGATGGATATGCAGTATTTAACGATACTCTTAAGTTCCCTATAAATCCTATGATAGGTGTAATCGGAACTGCCCCAAAGGAAGGTGCAATACTAAACGGAACACCAGGAGAACATGGCTCAAACATGGACTGCAATAAAATACAAGAGGGAACAAGCTTGTTTTTACCTGTAAATGTAGACGGTGCACTTTTGGCTATGGGAGACTTGCATGCAGTCATGGGCAATGGAGAATCTGCAACTTGCGGAATCGAAATCGACGGTGAGATAACTGTAAAGGTTACAGTTTTAAAGGATGCAGTAATGCCTACTCCTTTCCTTAAAACAAAGGATGAATACATAACTATCGCAGCAGGAAAAACTTTAGATGAAGCTAGTAGCCAGGCTTGCTTTAAAATGCTTGATTTCCTAAAGGCAACAGTGCCACTAGATATACACGAGCTTATAATGCTTTTATCAATTGCTGGAAATATGGAGGTCTGCCAAGTTGTAAACCCACTTAAGACAGCTCGTATGACAATGCCTATATGGTTGTTTGATAAATATAATGTAAGTATATAAAAAGTAAAAATGAGAACATATTTATTAGTTAACTCGTTGTGCTAGTTAATTTTTACAATAATAAAACTCCAACAAATATAGCACCCTAATATTATTAGCATCAATATAAAGGAGGGTTACTATAATGTTGGAGCTTAATAATTATTATATCCAAGAAATTGAAAATTTAACTGATTTATTTACTATAATTTATACAATAATTGATGATGTATATAAAGATATTATTCCTATAAGTATTAGAAATAGACGTAATATTAAGGAAAGTAAACTTTCAGATAGCGAAATAATCACTATAAGTATAGTTGGAGAACTTCTAACTATTGACTCAGAAAAAGCATTCTTCAGTTTATTGAGAAGAGAATATATAAAACTATTCCCTAAATTAGGAGATAGAACTAGATTTAATAGAACTAAACGGAATCTATATGCTGTAATTAAAGAAATACGAGAATATATTTCAGAATATATTCAATCACATTCTAATAATATAAGAATTATAGACAGCATGCCTATTCCTGTATGTGAGTTTGGTAGAGCTCATTTTAGTAAGTGCTTTAAAGGCGAAGCCTCTTATGGTAGATGTCCATCAAAGAAACAAACATATTTTGGATTTAAGTTTCATGCACTTACTACAGTAGACGGTTTCTTAACTGACTATGTTATAACTCCAGCCAATATAGATGATAGAGATACGGTGTGGGATTTATGTGATAAATATAATTCTATTTCTATTATAGGTGATAAAGGATATGTTAATAAAAGGCTAACGCCTGAGCTAAAAGGTGAAAGAGATATAAATTTATTATTCTTAAAAAGAGGTAATAGTAAAGATAACTATCCAAAAGAAATAAGACAACTAATATTTAAAGTCAGAAGAAGGATAGAAACTAGTTTTTCTCAATTAACAGAGCAATTAAATTTAAATAAAGTTAAAAGTAAATCAATGCTAGGATTTATAACTAGAACTTCGATAAAGATTTTAGCTCATAATATTTCTTTTTTAATAAATAAACTTATGGGAAATTATGATTCTATAGCTAAAATAAAAAGGTTAGTATTTGGTTAAAATTTACAAATACTAACCTACTAATAAGATATTATTTTTTGCAAAAATCAATTTACTTTATTTGGTAAAAAAATTAACTAGCACAATAGATTAGTTAAAAAATAATAGATATGTTCTTTTTATTTTGTCACAAGTTTGTCAGAAGTTTTATTTACAATATAAATATAAAATTAAATAATCGAGGTGATAAATATGAGTATACTAAAAGCTAATAACTTAATAAAAATATACGGAAAAGACGAAAATATGGTAAGCGCATTAAATGATGTCAGCTTAGAAATAGAGGAAGGAGAATTCGTAGCGATAGTCGGCACATCTGGAAGTGGGAAGTCCACACTTCTAAACATGCTGGGAGGCCTAGACACAATGACTAGAGGTGAGGTCTATATAAATGGCAAAAGGATAAACGATATGAATGACGAGGAGCTAACTATATTCAGAAGAAGAAATATAGGATTTATATTTCAAAACTACAATTTAGTTCCAATACTAAATGTATACGAAAACATAGTGCTTCCAATAGAGCTAGATGGAGTAAAAATCGATACAGAATACGTCGACTCGATAATTGAAATCCTTGGACTTAAAGACAAAATCACAAATATGCCTAACAATTTATCAGGAGGTCAACAGCAGAGAGTAGCAATAGCAAGGGCACTTGCGACAAAGCCAGCTATAATTCTAGCAGATGAGCCAACTGGAAACCTAGACAGCAAGACTAGTATGGATGTAATCGGACTACTTAAAATGACTAGTAACAAGTTCAATCAAACAATAGTTATGATCACACATAATGAAGAAATAGCACAGCTAGCAGATAGAGTTATAAGAATCGAGGATGGAAGAATCGTAAGAGGTGATGAGTAATGAAATTTGAAAATAACAACAAAAATATAATAAAGAAAATAACTAAATCATCACTAAAAGCTAACAAGACAAGAAATATTTTTGCAATTATAGCTATAATATTGACTACTTTTATGATTTCGAGCGTATTTACCTTGGGAATAAGCTTTGCAAAAAACTACAGAGTTATGAATTTAAGATATCAAGGTACTACTGCAACTACTTTTTTACCAAACCCTACTGACGAGCAGATAAAACAGATTAAAGACCTAAACATATCTGATGCAATAGGTGAAGAAATTTCAGTTGGAAATTTGAATCCAGATGAGCTATCTAAAAAAGGAAGAAATGTAGTTCTTCAATATATAGATAGAGAAAATTGGGATAAACAAATATCTCCAGCTATGGGTGAGATAAAGGGTGATTATCCTGAAGGTGAAAATGAAATTATGGTATCAGAGATGTCTAAAAAGCTACTAGACATAGAAGATACGCAAATAGGAGATAAGATAAAATTAACATATGAAGTAAATGGGAAAACTGAAGAAAAAGAATTTATTATAAGTGGGCAATTTAAAAATTACACAGAATCACTTGCATTCATGGAAAATGGGGCTAGTGTAATATATGTATCAGAGGATTTTGTGGCAAAGCACAATTTATCTCTAGAAGAAAACGGAATACTATCAATGACCTTTAAAAAGAGTGAAAAATACGGTTCAACAAATCTTTTAGAGGAAAATGTGGATTTAAAAAACAATCAAAAGTTTGAATTTAACTATGATGTAGAAGAAGATTCTAAGGATATAGAGATGTCAGCTATTATAGTAGTTGGACTTATTGGAGCATTCATGGTACTTAGTGGTTATTTATTGATCTACAATATTTTGTATATCGCTGTAACAAAGGATATTCAATTTTACGGTATGCTAAAAACTATCGGAGCTTCACCTAAGCAAATTAAAAAGATAGTAAGAGGTCAAGGTCTTAGATTATCTATAGTAGGGATACCAATAGGAATAATTATTTCGCTGGCTGTTTCATTTTTAGTTGTACCTTATGCAATAGAATCGTTTTGCTCAGGCACCTATTATGCAGATTTGATGCCTAATAATGTGCATTTTACACCATTAGTATTTGGAGGAACTATATTGTTTTCACTATTTACAGTTTTAATAAGCTGTAGAAAACCAGCTAAAATAGCGAGCAAAGTTTCACCTATAGAAGCATTAAATTACACAGGTGGGAAGCCTAAAAAACAAAAGAAAAATAGAAAATCAACTAATGGTGGAAAGCTATACAAGATGGCTTGGTATAATGTTTTTAGAGATAAGAAACGATCAATTTTAGTATTTTTATCATTATTTATGGGTATATTGACTTTTTTAAGTGTAAATACTTTTATGAATAGCTTGAGCGTCGATAATTATCAACAAAAATATTATCCAAATGATTTTGAACTTACAAATTATGGAGATAATATTTCTGAATTAAGCGATGAGGATATAGAAACGATAAAATCAATTAAAGGTGTAACTTCAGTAAAAGTAAACAAGGTCTCAAATTTACGAATGGATATGAATGAAGATGTTCTTATGCCTGCTTTAAAGGCTGGATATGAAAGATTCGCTACAGAGGAAAATACTTTAGACAATTATCTACAAAAGGTAAAGAAGGATCCAAGCAAACTTACTACATGGGTATCATTTGTAGACGATGAAACTATAGACAAATTTGAAAAATTAAATGACGATAAAATAGATGTAGAGGCATTTAAGCAAGGAAAAATAGCACTTACAAGTACATTCTACTATCCTAATTACGAAGAATTAGATTTTTCTAATCAACAAATTACATTTAGAAATTCAGATAGAACTAAGTCTGTTGATTTGGGAGTAAATATAGTTGAAGATAAAAATAATGTACTTAACTTTGGTAAAGAAAACGAAATAGGTATACCTATATTTTATATAAGTGAGTCCGTAATAGATAAAATCGACTGCGATATACTAAATAATATTGTAAAGGTCGATGTAAATCAAAAATACGAACCATCAGTAAAAAATAAGCTAAAGCTTATGGCTGAAGAAAGCAAGGATGTAAATTTAGAAGCAAGATCAGATGCAGTTGAAAACTTCGAACAAAGCATGATAATGATGAACATAATAGTTGGCGGGATTTCTATAATTTTGATATTTATAGGGATACTTAATTTTATAAATGTAATGGTCACAAATGTAAATACGAGATTGACAGAGCTTGCCGTAATTGAGAGCATAGGAATGACTAAAAGACAAATCAAGAAGATGCTGACTTTTGAAGGCTTGTATTATGCAGGTATAACGATATTTATGATAATGACCTTAGGTATGAGTGTCGTGTATATGATTTCAAAATTGATTAAAAATATGGTCGATTATGCAGAATTTGTATTCCCTACCAGTGCGTTGATTTTATTGGTAGTGCTTATATTGCTAGTTTGCACTATAACTCCTAGCGTTGTGTATAAACAAAGCTCTAAATCAAGCGTGACAGATAGACTTAGAAGAATAGAAAAATAGCTATATTTACGATAAAATGATAGAATTTAAGTAAATAATATTTATATCACGGATAATATACAATTTATTGTCCGTGATTTATTGTATTTAGGAGGAAGCTATGAAAAATATTTTAATTGTCGAGGATGACAAGCTTTTAAATAGAGGTGTGTCGTTTGCACTTAAAAAAGAAGGTTATAATACTATAAGTGTATATACTAAGCAGGAGGCGAAAAATGTTATATCTGAAAACCATATAGATTTTCTGCTTTTAGATATAGGTCTCCCAGATGGAAGCGGGCTAGATTTATGTAGCGAGATAAAAAATCAAATAGATTTTCCAGTCGTGTTTTTCACTGCAAATGATACAGAGGAGGATATGATAAGGGGATTTGAGAGTGGCTGTGACGACTATATATCAAAGCCTTTTTCAATAGAGGTGCTTAAATTTAAGATAAATGCAATTTTAAAAAGAAGCGATATAAAGGCTAAGAAATTATTTGTCTATAAGGAGTTGAAGATAGATTTTGACAGCAAAAAGGTATATAAGAGAAATGAAGAAATTAAGCTGAGCGTTACAGAATACAAGCTTTTAGAGCTACTTTGCAAAAACAAGGGAATAGCTATGACTAAGGAGGTTTTGCTAGATAAATTATGGGACTACAATGGAAATTATGTAGACGATAATACTTTATCTGTAAATGTCAGAAGACTCCGCAAAAAAATCGAGGATGACCCTAAAAATCCAGAGTACATAGTTACGTTGTTTGGAATAGGTTATATATTGGGAGAGTAGCTTATGATGAAGAGATTAAATATAGTAAATTTGATACTTAATTTTGTGATTTTCGTAGCTTGTTTATCGTTTAATATATGTATTTTTCTGTGGACAAAGGATTACGATATAAATATTTCGATTATAACTGTAGCTTTTACGCTGGCGATTTTTATTATATTTTATTTGCAAAAATTATTTTTTAAAAGATACACAAACGAGATACATGTCAAATTATCAGATATGCTAGAGAGTAACACTAATATGAGAGAATAAGAATATTTTA
>NZ_JAXEWM010000184.1:0-6678 GCF_034113885.1 Intestinibacter sp. | reverse complement strand
TGTTTATTCACCATATAAGAATGGTTCGACAACTATAAATAAATTATTAAATAGTTAATAAAATTGATTAATAAATATTAAATAAAATTAGGGAATGTAGTGAAATAATTTTTATTTATTTTACTATATTCCCTTTTGTTTAAATATGTTTTTTATTTTCTATATTCTTAGATATAAATAATTCTTGGATTAGATTAAATTGAAATTTATCAAAATAACTATAGTTCACAATAGCAATAAATTACATATTAAAAATTTATACTAAACTCCAAAATGTATCATATACTTTTGTCTCTCAATAGCATCTTGTATTTTATTAGATAAATCAACTAAATGATCATCTGTATATATTCTTTTATCTGAAACAACAATATCTTGAAAAGCAGATAAAGACTCCGGTGGAATCAAAGTAACACCATATCTAGCTAAGCCATAAGCTGGTCTATCTAAATTATGAAAGTATGTTTTAATCAATATTAACTTTTTCCACCAATCATTTATATACAAATCATCATCAATGAAAACACAATTATACTTTTCTGGTTCATATTCTGAATAGTCTTTGTTTTGTTCAATATTTTCAATTATTCCAAATTCAGTTTTTATCATAGCGCATCACCTTAGAAGTTTTTATTTATATGATATCAAAAAAATAAGAAAATGTAAGCCAGATAGAAAAACATTTATCTGACTCTAAATAAATATAGTAAAAAAAATTTACTTACACATCATACGTTTAAATTTTTTCATAAAATAATTCTCCTCTTGTACGTTTATTTTTAAATTATATCTTAAATAATTTACAGAAGTATTAAATTTTATTTAACCTTTTATACAATTCTAAATGTGAAAAAAACAAAGGATAATGCAGAGATAGTTATATTCTATGATGAGTTGAATTTAGAGAACCACCGCAATATGATAGATTGCTTTACGATAGATTTGAGTTTTTGTTAGAAAATTATATTATAATAAATGTAAGGAAATTTAATTGTTATAATGAGGTGAAAGGATAATATGGATTTAGATTATTTGTTATCTATGCTAGATAGTAAGGATACGTCAAAGGGATTTGAGGCACTTAAAGAATTAGAAATTATTTCAGAAAGTAGAAATGTATTGTATCTTTATATAGACAAGTTTATCGATATGGTAAAAAGCAAAAAATATGTCATCAGAGTTCGTGGATTTAGGTTATTTTGCAAGCAGGCAAGATGGGATGTAGATAATGTAATAAATCAAAACATTGAAGAGGTTTTATCTATTTTAAACGATGATAAGCCTACTGCTGTGAGACAGGCGTTGAGTGCATTGAAGGATGTTGTATTATATAAAAGTGAGCTTGTAGATATAATAAAAGAGCGTGTTTTGGCTATTGATTATTATAAATATAAGGAAACTATGCATAGTCTAATTGCTAAGGATATAAGAGAGTTGGTGGAAGTTATGGACAAAATGAAATACGTAGAAGAGTTTAAAGCTTGGGTGGAAAAGTATTTAGTCGATTTACCAGAGGATACAGTTGCTATTAATTTTAACTTGTATGAAAGAGAGGAAGTTTACAGCGTTCAGTTAATTGCTGCTGATGCATTTGATGAAAAAGATGAGGACTGGGCATGCGAGGAAATATTCTCTACAGAGGATGATTTATTTGTTATACCGATGGCCGAAGATATAGAAGACTTGGAGGATGCCTTGGTTTATATAAAAGGCTTGATCGAGGAATATTTGAAAATAAGTAGTTATAAGTCAATTTTAAAAAATTTACAAGGAATAGGAGTAGGATTTGTAGATGGGAATGTCGAATTATTAAGTTTAGATAATTAGAATAATATTTAATGGCAAGAATATATTTATAAAGATAAATGGGGGAATGGTTAAAATGAAGCTATTAAAGAAATTGGGTGTAATGTTATTAACTACAGCTTTAGCTATAGGAAGTATATTTGTCAGCAATACTAAAAATTCGTATGCAGAAACTTCTTATAAAAAACAAATTTATCTAAATACAGTCTATAGATATGATATAGATGGAGATGGAGATAAAGATCGTATTGAAGTTTATTCATCAGGAAAAAAATTATTATTACAAGTAAATAGTTGCGTTAAAATATTAGACTCTGAATATTTTCCAGAAGAATTTGATTATGATGTAAAAATTTATGATTTTAATAAAAATGATAAGAGCTCAGAAATTGTTTTGACAAGTTGTGGTTATGGTTCATGGAATACTAGAATATTAAAATTTAAAAATAGTACATGTAAGTTAAACAAATGCTATTATGATGCGCAAATAAGTAGCTATACATCTAGTAATGGTATGATTACACTTGAAGAATGCGATTGGGGTAGATATAATAAATTTGCCAATGCGATAGGATGTTTTTCTTGCTATGACAAGGTAAGAATAAATGGATATAATGCATATAATCAATATACTGCTAATACAACTAGCTATATAAGAAAAAATAAATATATTGCTTCAAAGGATTTGACTGCGTATACATCAACTAGTGGAACTAAAAAGGCATTTACTATTAAAAAAGGCAGTTCTGCTTATATTTACGCTTTATATCAAAATGGTAGCAAGCGATATATAAAGGTTAAAAATAAATATGGAAAATATGGATATGTAAAAGTTGGAACATCTCTACTATTTAAAAAGAGTTCATGTGTATGGTGGAGATAGGTTTTAATTAGACGATAATTTTTATGAGGTATAGGCATTTATAAATATGCTTATACCTCAATTTTATTTAATTTTCGTCGTCTAATGCACAGACATCATCTATAATACTTCTAAAAACATCGAGTGGATTGTCACATTTAGCGCAGTACAAGAATAGCCAATCGTATGGATTTCCAACGTAAAGAGGTCCCATACCAGATGAATCTAGTATATCGTTCATTTGATCTTTGAAATCGTCAAAGAAATCGATGCATTCATCATCATCTGCTTCATTGGCATCGAAGCAAAATGCATAAAACTCAAGCAATATAAGTATTTTTCTCATTGCTTCAAAAGAGATAGCTTCTTTATTTGCATCTGATATAGTTTTTTTAGAAGGAAAATTGCTCTTTATTATTTTAAGTAATTTTGCGTTCTTAGCGAAAGAATATTTACTTTTGCCATTTTTGCCTACAGGTAAAAATGAGCCGTATATAACATAAAGCATAAAATCTACAGATGCAATGTCCATATTTGTAGTGAGTTCAGATAAATTGTTTTTATAGAAATCTTGGACTACAAGGCCGCATTTTTTTAAGTCATCGTGTTCTCTGTTGGTTTTAACTTTTGATAATCTATCTAAAACCTCTTTATCTTCCTTTTTTCCTTGAATTCTATTCAATAAATTTGTGTATTCTTTAATTGCAGTCACGTTGTATCTGTTAAATGCGTTTTTATTATCTAATACATATCTGATTAATTCTTCTTCTGTTGTGAAGACGTCTGCTTTTTCACGTATTGAATTTGTATAAACTAATTCGCTTGAAGCTTCAGCAGAATCTTCTGCTAGTAGATTTTTCACCTTTTTTATTAATTCTTCTGCATAAGTGAAGCTTTTTTTGTTTTTTATACAGAAATAGTAAACTAGCTCGTCTATATTTTTTACGTTAAAAGTTCTATCAAAATAAATTTTATTGAAGAAATCAGTAGTTTCTTCAACGTCTAGATCCATCGCAAAACAAAGCTTGAATATAATTTTTCTACTTGAGTCCTTTACATCAGGTCTTTTTTCACCAGAGAAGTGGTATTCCAAAGTCTTTTTAGAAATTGAAATATTTTTTTCCTTCATTTTTTTTAGTAAAAATGTTACTCTCTGTTTAATGCATTTTTCTTTACTTAGCCCATCTTCTTCAACATAGCCGTGTTTTTTTATAAACTCAGTCAATCCTTCATCAAATGTCCTGAAATTTTCAGCCGTATTTAGATAATCGATTATATCCCCGTAATCGTCATCATCGCTATCGTAGTGAGTGTCCCAAAACTCGTCTATCTTTTGTTTAGTAAAATCCCCAGGAACTTCATATCTATCCCTCATAGTATTTCCTCCCAAATAAATTTATCTTATTTATATAATCATACCATTTTTTGCTATATAATTAAATCAAATAGTTGGAAATAAAAATATTAATTACAAATTAAAGAATTCACTTGGTAAAATTTAATTAAATAAAAAGCAAACGAGCTTGTTGGGAGGGAGGTGTCTGCCATATTTGATTTGCGAAAGGCTGCAAATTTGATATGACAGGAGTAAAATGAGGCAAGCATTGAAAATAGGAGAAAAATTAAGATTAAGTGTAAATGAGAATGAACAACCTACTTACGAATATACGATAAAAGGTATAACAGGATTTGGAGCTAGTTGTATAGTTTACGAGGCTTATTATCTTGATTCTGTGGGGATTGAGCATTTAGTTAGGCTGAAGGAATTTTATCCTGCATATATGGAGATAGACAGAAATGAGGATTTGAACTTAGTTGTCAAAGAGGATCACAGAGAGGATTTTGAGAAATCGTGGGATTTGTTTCGCGAGGCTTATGAGAAGAATACCTTGTTTCAAAGTAATTTAGATACATTGAACAGTACAGGTAATGCGCAAAACCTTTTATTTGGAAACAACACCATGTATATGGTTGTAAATTACAACAACGGGATTTCCTACGACAAGGTAGAGGGAGAAAATTTACAGGACATATTTCAAATAGGGCTAGCACTTACGAAAACGATAGGAATGTATCACAAATACGGATATGTTCACCTAGATATAAAGCCAGAAAATATATTGAAGCTACCTGAGACTAATGAACTCATAATATTATTTGACTTTGGAAGCGTGGAGTCGATAAAGGATATAAAATCAGGAAAAGTGAACAGAGTATCCTATTCTGAAAACTGGGCAGCTCCAGAACATTTACAGCATAAAGTTAAAAAAATATGTGAGGCTACAGATATATATTCAATTGGAGCAGTTATTTTCTCTAAAATAATGGGCAGAATCCCAGATGTGGACGACAGGAAGGTTTTTGCAGATTGGAAATTTGACTTGAAGAATCCTCTGTTTGAAGGGGTAAATCCTAAAGTTTTCAGATATATAAAGACTTTGTTCAAGAAGACCTTGTCGTCATCTGTGAATAAGAGATATAAAAATGCAGACGAGTTAATCGAGATTTTGGAGAAATTAGTGTTGTTGTCATCACCAAATGAGGTTTATTTTAAATCTAATTTTGATCAAAATGACAACGTGTTTATAGGAAGAGAAGAAGAAATGGCGCTTATTCACGACAAGCTAAAAAATGAGACAGACACAGTTTTTCTACATGGATTTGGAGGGATAGGAAAAAGCGTGTTAGCCAAGCAGTACGCATTTTTATATAAAAAGGACTACGATGTGGTAATATTTGCAAGCTACTTGACTTCATTATTTGACTTAGTCGTAAACGACAGAGAGATTCCAATCGCCAATTTCAAGAGGGCAGAGGACGAAAAAGACGAGGATTATTTTAACAGAAAGCTAGAAAAAATCTGCAAGCTATCAGACGATAGAACCTTGATAATTGTGGATAACTTCGATGTCGACGAAGACGAAAAGCTAGAAGATCTGATAAACTCAGGCTGCAAATTTATTATCACGACTAGAAATGATTTTACAGACTACAATTACCATCAAATAGAAATAGAAGAATTTAAGGATATAGCTGACTTACAGGCGTTATTTTATAGCTACAACAAGATAGATTATTCAGAAGACGACAGAAAAATAATAGACGATATAATTGAAATCGTAGACAGACATACTATGACAGTCGAATTAATCGCCAAACAGCTTAGAACCAGTGAAATAGAGCCGATAATTTTATACGACAAGTTAAAAAGTCTAGAAGGAATAACCAGCGCCAACAAGGACAAAGTAAAGCTAAGAAAAGATAAAAAGCTAAACAACAAATCGATTATGATGCACCTAGAAGTAGTGTTTAACACTGCAAAATTAAGCGACTTCGAAAAATATATCCTTATGAATATGTCGCTAATTGCAAACGTGAAAATCGACAAGCTAGAATTTATGAAGTGGTGCGATATAGGCGATGAAGAGGGTATAAATTCGCTAATCGACAAGGGCTGGATGGAATTTAGAGATGATAGAATTTCTCTACATCAAATAATAATAGATCTTATATACAACAAATTAAAACCAGATGCTGCTGTTTGCAAGCCAATTACAAGTCATATGACAGAAATGGCGACTATGAGAATTAAAAATAATATCCAAAAGAGAAATCAATATATAAAGCTAATTGGAATATTTGCAGATAGAATTAGTGGATGCACAGTCGAACTTGCTAAATTCTACAATGAATTTGCAGAGCTGTTATCCAGTCGTTCTAAGAAGGACTGCTTTAATTACTACGATAAAGCTGTGGATATTTACGAAGAACTTGATATGATAGGTGATGAGCTTGCTGAGGTTTGTTTTAATATTGGAACATCTTTCGTAAAAGTAGTAGCAAATTCATGGGGTGAATGGAGAAGTATATTTGATGATGATGACGATTTAGATAGGGCTTTAGACAATGTGATATATTTCTTTGACAAAAGTATAGAAATAAAAGCAAATAAAAACGGATATAAAAGTTTAGAGGTTGCAGATGAATATATAGAAATTGCCACAGTTATG
>NZ_JAXEWM010000183.1:0-12195 GCF_034113885.1 Intestinibacter sp. | reverse complement strand
GTCGGTAGAGCACTTGACTTTTAATCAAGGTGTCCGGAGTTCGAATCTCCGATGGGTCACCAATATGGCGACATGACCAAGTGGCTAAGGTAGAGGACTGCAACTCCTTCATCCCCAGTTCGAATCTGGGTGTCGCCTCCAAATTTTCCAAGGTAGCTCAATGGTGGAGCACTCGGCTGTTAACCGATAGGCTGAGGGTTCGAGTCCCTCCCTTGGAGCCAAAATTGTGCCGAAGTGGCGGAACTGGCAGACGCACAGGACTTAAAATCCTGCGAGACTTAACCTCTCGTACCGGTTCGATTCCGGTCTTCGGCACCATATAAGTATAATGTCGCGGAGTGGAGCAGTTGGCAGCTCGTCGGGCTCATAACCCGAAGGTCGGAGGTTCAAGTCCTCCCTCCGCAACCAGTCAAATTGCTCATTGGTCAAGAGGTTAAGACACCGCCCTTTCACGGCGGTAACAGGGGTTCAATTCCCCTATGAGTCACCAATAAATGGGATCATAGCTCAGCTGGGAGAGCACCTGCCTTACAAGCAGGGGGTCACAGGTTCGAGCCCTGTTGGTCCCACCAGTAAAACCTTTAGTGATTAAATCGCTAAAGGTTTTTTTGCATATATTTGCATATAATATTATTTAATTTATTTTATTTTTTATGGATATTATTATAAGTACAAATAAATATTAGTTTTACGTAAATACTATTTTTATAATATATAAATGTAGAATATTATTCATAGAAAAAAATTGAATTATTAATAAATTTTAAAATTAAGACTTTTTTAGTAATATAATATATAATGATATTATTGGAATTACAATAGTACCGTTGATAGCAGTTAAATATATTGAGAAAGGAGAAGTCAGAAAATTAATATATATTAAAGATGTATATTGGATACAATAATACTTTTATAAATAAAAATATTTCTGACATAAAAAGAATTTGTATATAATATTTGATGAGCAAATAATTGATAGTGATGAAATAAAAGATTTAATAGAAAAAAACAGCAAATTTAAAGTTGAAAAAGATATGTGTAAAGCAACTAAAAGGGAGGATGTTTTAGCTTATCTATTGACATTAGATGTCGATTTAATAAAAAAAGAAATTGAAGAAGAATATGATTTGCAAGACATGGAAATGGATGACCTATTTGAAGAATATATGCAAATAGCAGAAGAAAAAGCTATCGAATTAGAAGAAATAATGCCTATGTATTCAATAATGAATACTATATCTTATAAATGGGATATGAGTGAAAATAAAATAAAAACTATAATAGCTATAGCTCATACTGATTTAGGGGTATTAAAACTTTCGGATGTTGTAAAAAGATTATTATCTGAAACAGATTAATAATATAGAAATAATAAATAATTAAATGTGTTTATGACATTGTAATATTGCAAGCTATCGGTAATTGATAAAATATTAATATTAAATTTTGGAGAGAATTAAAGAGTAATAAATATTTTAATTAAAGTATAATGAATAGAAATATTTTAATATTGAATGAAAATAATTTATCATCAAGAATATTGTTGTATTATGTAAAAATAATTTAATAAAATAAAATATATAGATTTATTAAAACAACACTTTACTGATAGTGTTATTTTGATGTAAAAATATTTAATTTATGTACATTTAGAAGCAAAATAATAATTTTATTCATATAAATAGAAATATTTTATTATTAATTATAAAAAAATATTCCAAATCCACTTAAATTAAATATAGTGTTTTTTAAAAATACATAAATTAAGTTATATATTGAAAGAAATTCTATTATTAATTAAGAAACTTGTTAAAACCGGTTTAAAATTAAATTGAATTGATTTATAATCTTAAATATTACGATTAAAATGAACACGGGGGGGATAAGATGCAAAAGAAGTTTAAGAAAATACTAGTTGCAAACAGAGGCGAAATTGCGATAAGAATATTTAGAGCATGCGCAGAACTAGGTATAAAAAGTGTTGGGATATACAGTAAAGAAGATAAATACAGTTTATTCAGAACAAAAGCGGATGAATCTTATTTAATAGGTGAAGATAAAGGACCTATCGATGTATATCTAGATATGGATGGAATTATAGCATTAGCAAAAGAAAAAAATGTAGATGCTATACACCCTGGTTATGGATTTTTATCTGAAAACTCAGAATTCGTACGTAAATGTGAAGAAAACGGAATAACTTTCATAGGACCTTCAGCTGATATAATGGATAAAATGGGTGACAAGATAAATTCTAAGAAGGTTGCACATTCTGTTGGAGTTCCTACTATACCAGGAGTTGACAAAGTTATTGAATCAGTAGAAGAAGCTAAAGAAGTAGCTAATTACGTTGGATATCCAGTAATGGTTAAAGCATCTAACGGCGGTGGCGGTAGAGGTATGAGAGTTGTTTACAACGAAAAAGATTTGGCTCTTGAATACGAAACTGCATGTAGCGAATCAAGAAAGGCTTTCGGTAAAGCTGTAATATTCATAGAAAAATATATAGTAGATCCAAAACACATAGAAGTACAAATATTAGGGGATAAAGAAGGTAATATAGTACATCTATACGAAAGAGACTGTTCAGTACAAAGAAGACACCAAAAAATAATTGAATATGCTCCAGCATTTTCTCTAGATCCAAAAGTAAGAGAAAGTATATGTGAAGATGCTGTTAAAATAGCTAAGGGTGTTGGCTATGTAAATGCAGGTACTTTAGAATTCTTAGTTGATGCAGATGGAAATCATTACTTCATAGAAATGAACCCAAGGGTTCAAGTTGAACATACTGTAACAGAAGAGATAACTGGTATAGATATAGTTCAAAGTCAAATATTAATAGCAGAAGGATACACTTTAGATAGTGACGAAATAGATATAAAATCTCAAGACGATGTAAAAGTAAGCGGATATTCAATCCAATGTAGAATCACAACTGAAGACCCTAAAAATAACTTCATGCCTGACACAGGTAAAATCCAAGTTTATAGAACTGGATCAGGTAATGGTATAAGACTTGATGGTGGTAATGGTTGTGCAGGATTTGATATAAGCCCATATTACGACAGTTTATTAGTTAAGACAGTTTCTTGGGATAGAACTTTCAAAAAAGCAATAAATAAGATGTTAAGATCTATAAGAGAATTAAGAATAAGAGGTGTAAAAACTAACTCTGGATTCTTAATTAACGTATTACAAAGCCCAGAATTCCAAGAAGGAAAATGCAGTACTAAATTTATAGACGAACATCCAGAATTATTCAACATAAGAGAAAGTAAGAATAGAGCTACAAAATTACTTCAATTCATAGGTGATGTTGTTGTAAATGAAAATCACTGCCAAAAGAAACCAGTGTTTACTACACCACATAAACCAGTTATAAGAACTGATATACCTGATATTGAAGGAAGTAGACAACAATTAGAAAGATTAGGTAAAAAAGCATATATAGAAAAAATAAAAAATGAAAAGAAATTATTATTAACAGATACATCTATGAGGGATGCACATCAATCTTTAGTAGCTACAAGATTTAGAACTTATGACTTCTTACAAGCTGCACCTGCTACTCAAGCATATATGAAGGATTTATTCTCACTAGAAATGTGGGGTGGAGCTACATATGATGTTGCATACAGATTCTTAAATGAATCACCATGGATAAGATTACAAAAATTAAGAAAAGAAATACCAGACATATTATTCCAAATGTTATTCAGAGCTTCTAATGGTGTTGGATATACTAACTATCCTGACAATGTAATAACTACATTTATAAAAGAAGCAGCAGCACAAGGTATAGATGTAATAAGAATATTTGACTCACTTAACTGGGTTGAAAATATGAAATTATCAATAGATGCTGGTCTAGAAACAGGAAAAATAGTAGAAGCTACTATGTGTTATACAGGAGATATATTAGACCCTGCTAAATCTAAATACAATCTTGAATACTATATAAACATGGCTCAAGAATTAGAAGCATTAGGAACAGATATAATCTGTATAAAAGATATGGCTGGTTTATTAAAACCACAAGCAGCTTACACTTTAATAAAAGCATTAAAAGACAATGTAAAAGCTCCTATACACCTACATACTCATGATACTAGTGGTAATGGTGTTGCAACTTGCTTAATGGCATCTAAAGCTGGTGTAGATATAGTAGATACTGCTTTACAATCAATGGCAGGACTTACAAGTCAACCATCATTAAATGCAATAGTAGAAGCTTTAAGATTTGATGAAAGAGATACAAAAATAGACTTATTTGGATATGAACAAATAGGCGATTACTACTATGATTTAAGAGAAGTTTATAAGAAATTTGAAAGTGGATTAACAAGTTCTTTTGCACAAATATACAAATATGAAATGCCAGGAGGACAATATTCTAACCTTAAAGCCCAAGCTGACAGTTTAGGATTAGCTGATTCATTTGATCAAGTAAAAGATAACTACCAAAAAGCTAATAAGATATTAGGTGATATAATTAAAGTTACACCATCTTCTAAGGTTGTTGGTGACTTATCAATATTCATGACTAAGAATGGATTAAATGAAGAAAACATAATAGAAGAAGGTAAAAAATTATCATTCCCAGATTCAGTAGTTGACTACTGTAAAGGTATGATAGGACAACCAGTTGGTGGAATACCTCAAGATTTACAAGAAGTTGTATTAAAAGGTGAAGCTCCTATAACTGAAAGACCAGGTAAATTAATGCCACTTGCTGATTTTGAAGCAGATAAGAAATACTTAGACGAAAAATTCTCTATGGATTCTAACATAAGAAACATATTAAGCTACGAATTATATCCAAAGGTTTATGAAGATTATTTAAGACATCTTCAAGAATACAACGATATATCTAAATTAGAAAGTGATGTATTCTTCTATGGATTAGCAGAAGGTGAAGAATGTGATGTTGAAATAGAAGAAGGTAAATCACTAGCTATAAGATTAATAGGTATAGGTGATGTTAAAGAAAATGGATACAGAACAGTAGTATTCAGAATGAATGGTTCTCTAAGAGAAGTTGAAATAAAAGATAACAACTACTCAGGCTTAATCAAACAAGTTGAACTTGCTGATATGGATGATCCTCTACAAATAGGGGCAGCTATACCAGGTAAAGTTGTTAAGACTCTTGTTAAGAAAGGCGATGTAGTAGAAGAAAACCAACCATTAATAGTAATAGAAGCTATGAAGATGGAAACTAACATAGTTGCTAAGGTACCAGGTAAGATATCTTCAATAGAAGTTAAAGAAGGAGATATGGTAACTGATAAACAATTATTAATGACTATGGAAGCTGTAGAAGAAGCATAGAAATAAATAATGTTCAAAGAGGGATTTTACGAATTGATTTTGTAAAATCTCTTTTTTTATGTGAAAATAATAAGAAATATAACTATATTTAATAAAAATCTAACGTATATTAGTATATTAAATTCAGTATACAAAAAACGATAATAATATTGAAATTACAGTAAAAAATTTAGAAATAAAAAAGGAAAATTATACTTATATGTAGAAATATATTTAATTATAAAGTAAATAATATTTTTTATTATAGGAAATAATGTAATAAAAGGCATTATTTATTAAATTAAAAATACAAAAAATTTAGAAATAAAAATATTAAGGAAATACGACTTAAATTTTTAAAACAAACAAAGGTAGGTGCTCTTATGAAAGTGTATGATAGTAACAATTTAAGAAATATTGCGATTTTAGGTCATAGTGGTTGTGGTAAAACTAATTTAATAGAAGCAATCGCATATACAGCTAATCTTAGAAATAAAATACCACAATTAAGTGATAAAACAAATATGACTTACAGTATGGGTCTAGTACCAGTAGAATACAATGGTATCAAATATAATTTATTAGATACTCCTGGATACTTTGATTTCTGTGGAGAAGTAATTTCTTCTCTAAAAGCTTGTGCAGCTGCTGTTATAGTAATAGATGCTACATCTCCTATACAAGTAGGTATAGAAAAATCACTAGAAATGACTGAAAATATGCCTAAAATAATGTTTATCAATAAAATTGATAATGAAAAGGCTAGATATAAAGATGCAATAGACATGCTAAGAGAAAAATACGATAAAAAAATAGTACCAATGATAATACCTGAATACAAAGATAAACAATTTGTTAAATTACATAATATATTAGATAATTTACAAGAAGCATTTGATGGTGACTTTACTAATCAAGTTTTAGCTATAAAAGAAGGTTTAATGGAACTTGTTGCAGAAGCTGACGATGCTTATTTAGATAAATATTTCAGTGGTGAAGAATTTACAGAAGAAGAATTACAAAAAGGAATCACAATAGGTATAAAGAGAGGGGATATAATCCCAGTTATATGTGGTTCAACTATTAATAATATAGGTACAAAAGAAATCCTAGAAACATTAGAATCATATATCTATCCAGGTCATATAGATAGTGAAGCTCCATTCAGAGGACAAGTATTTAAAACTATGATGGACCCATTCACAGGAAAAACATCTTATATTAAGATTATAGAAGGTACTTTAAAGAAAGACATGGAAGTTATAGATATAACTCAAGATAAAAAAGAAAAAATATCTAACATATATACAGTAGTAAATGGTAACTTAGAAGAGCTTGAAGAAGCTAAAGCTGGTGATATAGTTGCAGTAACTAAAGTTGCTTCATTAAAGACAGGAGATACTATAGCAGCTAAGCCTGATGCTTTACCATTAGATGCAATTGAATTCCCTAAACCACAAATTTACTATTCAGTAGTACCTAAGAATAAAGGTGAAGAAGAAAAAATCGCTTCTTGCTTAAATAAAGTTGCAGAAGAAGATCCAACTATACATTGGTATAGAAATGCTGAAACAAAACAAACTCTTGTTGGTGGACAAGGTGAATTACACATAAATACTATTAAGAAACAAATTAAAGAAAAATATGGTGTAGACTTCGACTTAGAAGATATCAAGGTTGCATATAGAGAAACTATAAAAGGAAGCTCAGATGTTCAAGGTAAACATAAGAAACAATCAGGTGGACGTGGACAATATGGTGATGTTCATATAAGATTCTCTAGATCTACAGAAGACTTTGAATTCGCAGAAGAAATATTTGGTGGATCTGTTCCTAAATCATATATACCAGCAGTAGAAAAAGGTTTAAGAGATTCTATGCAAAAAGGTATATTAGCAGGATATCCAGTTACAAATATCAAAGCAGTATTATACGATGGTTCTTACCATGATGTAGACTCTTCTGAAATGGCATTCAAAACTGCAGCTTCTCTAGCATTCAAAAAAGGTATGCAAGAAGCTAAACCAATATTACTTGAACCTATAATGAGCTTAAAGATAACAGTTCCAGAAGAATACATGGGAGATGTTATGGGTGACATCAATAAGAGAAGAGGTAAAATATTAGGTATGGAACCTGATAACAAAGGAAAACAAATTATATTTGCTGAAGCACCTCAAAGTGAAACATTTAAATATGCTATAGACCTAAGAGCTATGACTCAAGGTAGAGGTCAATTCGAAATGGAATTAGCAAAATACGAAGAAGTTCCATCTCAAATAGCTAAAAAAATAATTGAAGATGCTAAAGAAGACTAATATTTAAAATTGTATAGAAAGGGACTTATGCAGGTTTATTCTGCATAGGTTCCTTTTTGTTGTGTATAAATATAAAAAAGTATATAATTATAAATAATAGTCAAAAAGCATACCACTAGCTTTATAAATAATAAAATATCTAAAAAATATAGTATAGATACATAATAAAGAGTACATTTTTTTATATTATAATTGTATTAAATAAATTATTTTGAGTTGAATTAACAAAAAAATGGGAATAATAATATTATATGCTATAGATAAATCTATATAATTTCCAATATGAGATAAAATTTAAAATCAAAACTATCGAGAAATATTATAGAATTGCTATTTTATTTATGAGGAGGGATAATATGTTGTGTCAAAAATGTAATAAAAAAGTAGCTACTGTTTTTATAAGTACAATTGTAAATGGACAAAATAGTCAAATGTACTTGTGTACAGATTGTGCAAAAGAATTTCATGATAGTATGAATCCGGATATGAAAATTCCTTTTCCAATAAATGATATTTTATCAAATATGTCTTTTGATGAAAATACAGTAAATGATTTAATTGAGGGATTAAAGGAAATGGAAATTAGTGGCGAACTTAAAGGAATGCTTGAGCAAGAACATGTAGTAGAAGGGCAACAAGAAGAAGGTAATAACGATAAAAAAGCAGATATTACATGTAGTGTGTGCAATACATCATTTGAAGATTATAAAAAGACTGGAAAATTAGGATGCAGTAGATGTTATTCTACTTTTGAAAAGCAGCTAAAGCCTATAATTGAAGGAATTTATGGATATTCAGAACATATAGGAAAATTCCCTAAAAATGAATTTAAAGATGTTCAAGCTATTAGAACAGTAGAACATTTAAAGGAACAATTAAATATAGCTATTCAAGAAGAAGAATACGAACAAGCAGCCAAGCTTAGAGATGAAATCCTAGAACTGGAAGCTAATAATATGTAGGAGGAATTTATATGGAACAAAGTGTAGTAATAAAGTCAAAAGTAGATATATCAAGAAATTTAAATGGTTACTCATTTCCACATAAGTTATCTAGTAGAGAAGCTGATATTATAATAGAAAAAGTAAATAATATTTTATCTAGTTCTAAATATGATCTTATTTTAAATAGAACGAGAGAATTAAGTCAAATTGAAATAGACTCACTTTTAGAGAGAGAGCTTGCAGATGGTGATTTTTTAGCGAATGAAAATAGTGCTGTACTTATTAATTACGATAAAACAATATGTGTATTGATAAATGGATTGGACCATATAAAAATTCAAGTAGTTGGATATAATGGTATTAAAGAGCTATACGATATAGCAAATGAAATAGACGATATGCTAGAATCACGTCTAGAATATGCCTTTGATAAAGATTTGGGATACTTAACAACATGCCCTGTCAATGTTGGGACAGGGCTTAAAGTTACCAATACTGTACATATACCGGCAATACAAATACTAAAACAAGTAGATGATTACTACAAAATAGCACATAAGATAGGTATTAATTTTAAAGGAGTATACGGTAAGACAAAATCTATATTAGGTAGTTTATATCAAGTATCTAATAGCATAACACTTGGAAGATCTGAAGAAAATATCATACAAAGCGTAGAAAGTATATCAAAAGATTTATCTAAAAGGGAATACGAAGGTAGAGAAGTATTAAGAAATGTAAGAAAAATAGATTTAGAAGATGATGTTTTTAGATCTTTAGCGATATTATCAAGTGCTAGAGTCATAACTAACACAGAACTTATGAGATGTCTATCTAGTGTAAAGCTTGGAATAGAAATGGGATATATAGAGGATGTAAGCTTAGAAAAAATAGAAAAATTAATGACAGGAAGACAGCCTTATCTAAAAGTTATAAGCGCATATGACGAAGAAGAGAAAGTAAAAAGAGCATCTTATATTAGAAGGGAATTTAGTCTAGCTAATAGAAATAATAAATAATATTATTTCTATGTCTATAGAGATGATTTATCTGTATAGAATTGATAGGAGGGATTGACATGTACTTCAATAGATTTACTCAAGGGGCAAAAGCTTCTATAAATCTCGGCAAGAGTTGTGCAAAAAGCTTAGGGCATGGAGTAGTAGGAACAGAACACTTAATAGTGGGGCTTTTAAAGGAAAGATATGGTATAGCAGCTAGAGTACTTAAAAATTTAGGGATAGATGAAAATACTTTTGAAAATAAATTAATAGAAGTAGAGGGAAGAAATGATCAAGTTGAAAGAGATATTCCTCTAAGTCCACGAGCAAAACAAATTTTAGAGAAAGCAGCTGTTTTCGCTAATAAATTAAATACAAATTACATAGGTACCGAACATATACTACTTGCAATAGCTCAAGAAGGAGAAGGTTTAGGAGTAAATATTCTGAGCAGTTTAGGTGTAGACCAAAGAGAGCTAGTAGAATCAATTATGAAAATGATGGGAGTTGAAAATTATTCAGTGGAACCAGCAAGACAAAACGATACAAATAAAGAAGAATCTTCAACATCGAAGCTTTTAGATAAATACGGTGTAAATCTTACAGAGGAAGCTAGTAAAGGAAAAATAGACCCTGTTATTTGCAGAGAAAAGGAAATACAAAGGGTAATTCAAATTTTAAGCAGAAGAACAAAAAATAATCCTGTGCTTATAGGAGATCCTGGTGTTGGTAAAACCTCTGTAGCAGAAGGATTAGCTATAAATATTTCTAGAGGTAGAGTGCCAGATACTTTAAAAGGTAAGTCACTGTATACTTTAGACATGGGTAGCTTACTAGCAGGAGCTAAGTATAGAGGAGAATTTGAAGAGAGAGTAAAACAAGTAATAGATGAAGTTAAAAAAAGAGAAAATATAGTTTTATTTATAGATGAATTACATACAATCGTAGGAGCAGGATCTACAGGGGAAGGTTCAATAGATGCATCAAATATTCTAAAACCTGTATTAGCAAGAGGAGAAATGCAAATAATAGGAGCAACTACTATTGATGAATACAGAAAGCATATAGAAAAGGATGCAGCATTAGAACGTAGATTCCAACCAGTATTAGTTGAAGAGCCTACTAAAGAAAGTACAATAAAAATACTTGAAATACTTAGAGATAGATATGAAGCTCATCATAAGGTGAAAATAACAGACGAAGCTATTGAAGCTGCAGTGGATTTATCTGTTAGATATATAACAGATAGATTTTTACCAGATAAGGCTATAGATTTAATCGATGAAGCAGGATCAAAGGTAAGATTAAGAGAAAGTACTCCACCAGAGGAAATAAAAGAATTAGAAGACAGAATCGAAAGCATAAACAATGAAAAGGAAGAAGCTGTTAGATGTCAAAACTTCGAAAAAGCAGCTAAGGTCAGAGATGAGCAAAGAAGACTAAAGGAAGAATTAAAGCAAGTTAGAGAAAAATGGAATAACTCAATAAAGGCTAAAAATACAGTTAATGCAGAAGTAATAGCAGATATTGTATCTATGTGGACGGGAATACCTGTAAATAAAATAGTCGAAGAAGAAGCTGAAAAATTATTAAATATGGAAAATATCCTACACAAAAGAGTTGTAGGACAAGAAGAAGCTATAAAATCCATAGCCACAGCTATTAGAAGATCAAGAGCAGGTATAAAAGACCCAAGTAAACCAATAGGCTCTTTCTTATTCCTAGGACCAACTGGTGTAGGTAAAACAGAATTAAGTAAGGCATTGGCAGAAGCGCAATTTGGAGACGAAAATCAAATAATCAGAATTGATATGTCTGAATATATGGAAAAACACGCTGTATCTCGATTGATAGGTTCTCCTCCAGGCTATGTAGGCTATGATGAAGGTGGGCAATTGACAGAACAGGTTAGAAAGAAACCATATTCGGTTATATTATTTGATGAAATTGAAAAGGCTCATCCAGATGTATTTAATATTTTATTACAAATATTAGATGATGGTAGACTTACAGATTCTAAAGGAAGAACTGTAGACTTTAAAAACTGTATAATTATATTAACTTCAAATGTCGGAGCAACTGCAATTAAAAAGCAAAAGAGATTAGGCTTTGGGGTTATAGACGAAAAAGAAATACAAAAAGATGAATACGAAAAAATGAAGGAAACTATTATGGTGGAATTGAAAAAACAATTTAGACCAGAGTTTCTAAATAGAATAGATGACATAGTAGTATTCCATTCATTGACTAAAGAAAATATTTCAAGCATTGTTGTTCTAATGTGTAAACAATTAATAGACAGATTAAAGGAATTAGAAATAGACTTAGAATTAGAGCAAGATGCTATAGATTTAATTGCAAAAGAAGGTATTGACCTTGAATATGGAGCTAGACCATTAAAAAGAGCGATACAAAATCATTTAGAAAATGAGCTGTCTGAATTGATTTTACAAAGAACAATTAAAGCTGGTGATGCTGTGGTTGCCAGTGCAAAGGATGATAAGATGGTCTTTACAGTGAAATAAATTAAAAATTTCCTACAGAATTATTTATTAGGGGAGCGAAAACTCCCCTAAATTAATATTAAATTAAAAATAAATTATATTTTTTAAGGATTAT
>NZ_JAXEWM010000182.1:0-11613 GCF_034113885.1 Intestinibacter sp. | reverse complement strand
AATCTAAAGCTATTTCTTTAGGCTTTCTACTCTCTCCATCTAGTATTAGCTTCTTTCTCTTTTTGTCTTTCCAATCTACTTTTATGTCATTTTGTTCGACATATTGTTTTACTGTATCTATTATCTCTTGTCCATATTTTTCGATTTTTTTAGGTCCCATACCTGCAATGTCGTTTAGCTTATCTAATTCGAGTGGATATCTACCACTGATTTCCTTTAAGGTATTCTTAGGCATTATCATATGGTATGGTAGATTTTCCTTTCTTGCAAATTTAGCTCTTAGCTTTTTAAGTAGCTCGTACAAATCCTTATCTGTATCCACCTTAAAGAATTCTTCCTTTTCTTTAGAGCTTTTAGCATCGTTTTTATTTATTGATTCTTTGTCTATATTTTTATCTAATATGTACTTTTCAATTGCATTTATAAATTGTTTACCGTATTTTTGATACTTAATTTCACCAACTCCAGAAATATTTAGCATTTCATCTTCTGTAGTCGGATAACTATTAGCCATTGAAATCAAGGTAGCATCTCCAAATACCATATACGGAGCTATTTTTTCATTTGATGCTATATCTCTTCTTAAATCAGACAGTATTTCAAATAATTCATTTTTCTCTCTAGATTCTTTAACCACCTTGACCTCTTTAAATTCAACCTTTATCTCGCCTTTTAGTACTCTCATAGATTGGTTATTTAAATATACTGTTGGGAAACTGCCTCTAGAGCCTGGATTTTCTTTTATATCTAAAAATCCATGGGATATCAAAGTATTTATAAAGTTTTTTAATTCCTCATTAGAGTAATCCTTCATTATTCCATAAGTACTCAATTTATCAAATCCAGCCTCCAAGACCTTTTTATTTTTAGACCCTCTAAGCACATCTACTATCATTATTATTCCAAAATTTCTTTTCATTCTAAAAACACACGAAATAACCTTCTGTGCATCTAGCGTCTTATCAATTATTACTCCTTCGCTTAAACAATTGCTGCAGTTATTGCAATCTTCTTCTATTGTCTCACCGAAATACTCTAATATACTTTTTCTATAACAAGAATTGCTATAGACTAAATCTACCATCTGCTGTAGCTTATTGTATTGAATTGATTTTCTAGATAAATTTTCTGTACTTACATCTATTAAATACTTCTGTGTATGTACATCACTCGGTGAAAAAAGCAATATACACTCGCTCTTTTGTCCATCTCTACCTGCTCTACCTATCTCTTGATAATAGTTTTCTATGCTCTGTGGCATATTATAGTGAATGACCCATCTTATGTCTGGTTTATCTATACCCATACCAAAAGCATTAGTTGCAACCATTATATTAACTTCATCATTTATAAATTTATCTTGATTTGTCTTTCTATCGTTGTTAGACATACCAGCATGGTATTTAAGCACACTTATATCTCTTTTCAAAAGACCTTCATAAATTTTCTCCGCTTCTTTTCTAGTCGCAACATAGATTATTCCATTTTCTGATTTATGATTTTCTATGTATTCTAGTAAATATTTATTTTTAGCCGAAGATTTAACTATGTTTATATATAAATTTTCTCTATCAAATCCTGTTATATATACTTTAGGATTTACAAGACCTAGCATCTTTAAAATATCATGTCTAACCTCTTCTGAGGCAGTCGCTGTAAATGCAGTAACTATTGGTCTATTATCTAAACTATTTATAAAATAAGGTATTTTCTTATACGATACCCTAAAATCATGACCCCATTGAGATATACAATGAGCTTCATCTATTGCAATTTGAGAGATATTTTTATTTTTTATAATATTTAAAAAGTCTACATTCTCCAGCCTCTCTGGCGCAATATACAATATTTTATATTTATCATCTAATATATTTTTTAAAACCTCATTATAATCATTTATAGATAACGAACTATTTATATAACTAGCTTCAATACCCATAGTATTTAAAGTGTCCACTTGATCCTTCATAAGCGATATCAACGGTGATATCACTATAGTAATGCCCTCCATACATAAGGCAGGAATCTGGTAGCAAAGTGACTTTCCGCCACCAGTTGGCATTATAGCTAGAACATCCTCTCCACTTAAAATACTATTAATTATTTTCTCTTGACCCTTTCTGAAGGTCTTATACCCATAATACTTTTGTAGTATATCTAATATCTTATCCATATAATTCTCCTCGCTTGAATATATTGTTTCCGCTCATTATTATGCTATTTAGTTTATATCCAAATATTATACATAATATACATTTAACTAAGAATTATTATACTACAATTATTTACTCCTAATTTAAATTTTTATTTTGGAGAATATTTCCCTCTATTATCCTCCACATAGTTTAATAAAATTACTATTATATCCCTCAAAGCCCTCCATTCATCTGGAATATCGCACCAACATATGTACCTACTTCCCTCATTTTCAGTATATATATTGGATATATATGTGCAATCACTATCGCTTTTATATTTTTTTGCGCTTTGTTTTAATGGAAATTGCTCAAGTAATCGAATCAATTTATCTATATCTTCTTGGTTGATATTTTTTTCGACAACTGGTTGGAATTTCCTAATCACTTTAATAAAATCCTCACTAGCTAAAATATCACCAAATGAACTCCTGCTATAATTGGAATTTTTCACAACACGTGTATTTTTTCAATTTTCATACACATATTGTGTATGTTTATATAATAGCACCTCGAATAATATTTGTAAATATATTTCTATTCTTTTTGTGTTTATTTATTGAAAATAATACACATTTCGTGTTAATATATCTATAGAAAAAGTAAATTATTAGCAAAGGAGGTAAAAAATATGTTTGGACAAAATTTAAAAAATCTAAGAACATCTAAAAACCTCAGCCAATCTAAGCTGAGCAAAATTTTAGGAATTTCAAGTAGTACGATAGGTATGTATGAACAAGGTAGAAGATTTCCAGATCAAACTACACTTACTAAAATAGCAGATTATTTCGATGTATCAACAGATTACTTACTTGGTCGCAATCCTAAAAATCCTCCAACTGAATTTAAAGATGCTAAAGCTGCTATGGAATTTATATTAAAATTGCCTACTGTTATGGCATACGGTGGCTACGATGCCACAAAATTATCAGACGAGGAGATAATAGAATTCGCCAATGAATTATTACACCAAATCGAAATAATCAGCTATAAATACAAAAATAAATAAGATTATTAGATGATAATGTAAATTGTCAGAGGGAGGTAACTTATTGAAAGTCAAAAAAGCTGTTGAAGATTTAAAAGCAAAATACAATACAAATAACCCTTTTGAAATTTGTAAAAAAATGAATATTACTGTCAGTCAAACAAAGCTTAACGAAACTCTTAAAGCCTATTTTGCATATGCTTGTGAGAATCATCCACTTATTATAATCAATTCCAAATACATGGAAAAATCCAAGCACATACTATGTGCCCACGAGCTTGGCCATATAGTATTAGGTCATGTAGGCGTAAACAATTTCGAGGCTGAAAATCTAGATGCTGAAAGAGAAGCAAATTTATTTGCACTTTATATGCTGTTTGATGAAAGCGAATTTGATATAAAATTTGAAAATATGTCGAGCTATTTAATAAAATACACATTGGATAAAAATATAATATTAGCTAGTAAATAATCATAGGGGCGACTGCAAATTTTGTAGCTGCCCTTTAGTATTTTCTTATAATTCAAAATCCACTATAATTGGAAAATGATCTGACATATACACATCGCCAACTTCATATGACTTCACATTTAAAGCCTTATCTACAAAGCAATAATCTATTCTACTTTTACTAAAGGTAGGATAATTGTCTTTTTTTAATTCTACTGAAGCATCGTTGAAATTATTTATGCTCAAGTTTTTTTCATTGAAATCTCCACAGATTATATTTTTATCTTTCCCATTTATATTTTTTGTAAAATCTAACATCTCATCTATTTGCTTAAACCTCTCTATTTTATTGAGACCTAAATGGGTATTAATTATATTCAAATAATTATTTTCATCTATTTTTAATTTTATATATGCAAGACCCCTCTGCTCTTTTTTACTAGTTAAAAATACATGCTTTTTCTCTATTATTTTGTATTTAGAAAAAATACAAATGCCGTATTTTTGTGATTTTACATTTTCAGCAAAGATCCCGTTCATCCTAAGATAAAACTTCATAAATTCATACTGAGGATGCAAAACCTCTTGCAAGCATATGACATCACTCCTCTGTTTCTTTAGATACTTAACTATCTGAAACAAAGTTGTTTTTTTATTTTTATCCATACCTCTATGTATATTGTAGGAAATTATTCTCAATATCATCACCCTTTTTATCAATTTTATACTTTAAAATACTCTTATTTACTAATATAATTATAATCAGTTAGTTAACAAATTATTAGGAGGCAAAATAAAATGACTTTTTCAATTGACAGTGAAATAAAATCACTTTGTCCTAATGCAACTTTAGGAATATTAATATATTCTGTAACTGTAAAAAAAACTTCTGATTCACTTTTAGATAAATTTAATTCTACTATATCAGAATTAGAAAGCAAATACGTTACAGAAGATATAGTAAAAATCAACCACATACACACTACAAGAGAGGCGTATAAAGCACTTGGAAAATCTCCATCCTCTTACAGAAACGCTTCAGAAGCAATGCTTAGAAGAATAGTAAAAGGCAAAGGCCTTTACAATATAAATAATGTAGTTGAAATCAACAATATCATTTCTGTTTCTTCTGGATATTCTATAGGCTCTTACGATTTGAGCTGTGTATCTGAAAATATAACATTAAAGAGAGTTCCAGACGGAGAAAATTACGATGGAATAGGAAAATCGTCTGTAAATATCGAACACCTTCCTACTTTATACGATGAAGAAGGTCCATTTGGAAATCCAACTAGTGACAGCCAAAGAGCTATGATCAAAGAAGGCGAAAGAAAGGTGGCTAGCGTTATCTATTCATTTGATGGTAGCGAGAATTTAGAAAAATGGATGGCGGAATTTAAAGGCTTACTTGCAGAATACACTGATGCCAAAGATATCGAAACTTTCATAGTCGAATAGAAAATTAAGGACCGATATCCCTTAAACTATATAATCTAAAGGATATCGGTCTATATATTTATAATTGAGCTCAATTGTGCAAGTTTAAATATACATTTATATTATTGGCACAATTTTATTTTTTATACCTTTTTAATATAATTGTTCTTTATCTAGCTCTTCAATATATTTTTCAGCTAATTCATTTAATTGCTTTTTAAATTGTCTATTATCTAATTCTGATTTCTTTTCTACTTCTTCTAATATTTCAAATTTAAAAGATTTTGGTCCATATTTTTTCCAATCATTTTGAAGCTTTGGATTTAAACAACTATTGATTGATACTGAAAAGTTGAATCTATTTTCCATAGATTTTAAATCTATTTCACCCTTTATCAAGCTTTTTCCAGTTTCCGTATTAGTTATTTTATAAACACCGCCTGTTGTTTTCTTTTCTTTATATTCATATATCACTTGTTTGCGTTTTTCGTTTTTCATATCATTTTCACCACCTTTGAATTTTTTTATTTTTTCTCGAATTTTTTTATCCTCATCAGCTTTATCGGCTTGATCCTTTAAGGCTTTTTTCTTATTTCTACTTTTTATGACATTTGCACAGTTTCTACATGAAGGAGAGCAGTATTTTTCTCTATCTGTTTTTGCAAAAAACGCCTTATTGCAGTAGCTACAACGATTTAATATGCTGTTATCATCAGTTAGAGCAAATGCGTATATTACATCAATAGTAGATTGTAACGAATCAAAATCCCATTTAATTTGAGGCTTATCGAACATAGCCACAGTAAACCCTATCTTTTGTGGATTAAATTTGTCTGGCATTATCCCTACTGGTTCAGTTAAGTTAGCATTTTTGTAGATTATAAGTTGATTTAAATTTTTTGATATATTCTTGGCGTATTCGATTATCCAATCTACTCTTTCTGCATAAAACTTAGAAAATACTATATCCATAACTAACGGCTTCTTTCCATAAAATCTAGGCGAATCCTCTGCCTTTACAACAGTCAAATGTTCATCAAACTCTCTCGTATATATATCTTCCTCTGTCGCAAAAGGAGTAAATAGCTTTATATATTCATCGCTCTTCATAATACTATTATTTTCTAGATTTTGTATCGTGTTGCTTATTATATTGTTTTGAGTAAATAGTATGTTTTGTTCTCCTACTATATTTCTGTTATACACACTCGAGCTTATTAGACCAAGTAATCCGTAATTTTTTACAAATAAAATTAATTTATTGTAAATTGTAGCCTTTTCTCGCTCTTCCCTCAAAGCTTCATCCCCTAAATCTATTAAATCAAATAAAATCTTATTCGATTTTTCAAATGGATCGTAAATTGTATAATTACTGTTTTCTGCTGGAATTACATAAATATTTCCATTTGAATCCTCTCTCATATCGTAGTCGCTGTATTTTATCCATTTGCTTGTAAAGTTTTTTAGATAAAACTCATTTTTCATAATTTACCACACTCCTTTCTTTGTTTGTAATATGTGTTAATATATTATTATATTAAATATATTAACACATATTTTATTTTTTGCAAGTCTTTGCACAAAAAAAGCTAGTAAATTTAATGTATCTAAAAAATACATAAATTTTACTAGCTTTGATTTAGAATGCCTCTTCCGTCAATTCTTCTGAGTTTTTCTTAATGTTTCCTATAATATCTAGGATTTTTCTAGCATCATCCATATTATTTTTAAATAATTGAGTTATATTTCCTACGCTTCTAAATGGATCCTCCATAAATATTCTATTGTCTTCCACAAATCCATTTTTAACTATATAATCAACTATAAGCTTTACAAAGTGAATTTGTGTAGAATTTAATGTTTCACTATTTAGAAACTCAGAAAATGCTTCATTGGCAGCATGTCTGTCTAGTCCAACTATTTTTCTAACTAGCTTACCTAGTGGCATATCCCCAAATTCCTTTTCATAATCTGATGGAGTTCCAAGCTGATTCCACATTATATCCTCTAGTGTTTGTAAATCTTGCTTTGTTATCTTTTTATTATTTCTAAGCTTGTAAATTACCATGTCGTCTGTATGCTCTTTTAAATAATGTTCTACTTTTTGCTTATAATTTTTCAAGTCGTTTATATTGTACATTGCTCCTTTTGAAGCTTCTGTTACTATCATATCTTCAAACTGTGTATAATATATGCGTGTAATATCTGGCTCAATATATTGTATTAATTCCCTCATTGCTTCTCTAACTTCTTCTAGATCATTTATACCTACATTATCCCAAAATTCTTCATTTCTAACCTTGTCAATTATGTATTTTTGAGCCTTGACTTGAGGTATAGTTCCTAATCTTGCAAGCTGGTTAGCTGTGGATATAACACTTTTAATTCCTCTATTGGCATTAGTTTCAGATAATCTAGCAAGCTCTATAGTATACATTACAAAGTCGAATCTCTTAGCAAGCTCATCTTCACCAAAAGTCGTTATAAGCGGTGATATCTCATCCTTCAATTCCTTGGATTCAATAGCTCCTAACACCTTCAAGCTATCTTGATTTTTATACTTATTCACATACTTAGCATTCAATCTAACTCTGTAGCTTTCATCTGGCAATGCTTTTATCTGTTGATAAATACTCTCTGACAGAACCTTTCTGTATTCGACGTATTCTTCATCTGAGTATTTTACATCTTGAAGCTCCTTGATTATATCTACCTTCAGGTTGAATAATCTCTCGTCTAAAGAAAGAACTATCTTGCTTTCATATCCCTTTGGATTTTCTCTGAAGAAATCAAAATTGCTACAGTAATCAAATATCAAGAATTTATCCTTATCAAGTCCTAATCCAAGTAAATCCTTGCAAAGTCTAGTTCCTCTGCCTATCATCTGCCAGAATTTAGTCTTTGATTTAACCTTTTTAAAGAAAACTAGATTTAGTATCTCCGGTACATCTATTCCAGTATCGAGCATATCCACAGATACTGCAATTTGTGGTAGCTTGTCTTTTTGTTTAAAATTATCAATTATATTGTCGACATACTTAGTATCATAGTCTACAACTTGAGCAAATTTACCACCGTATTGTGGATAAATCGTATTAAATCTATCTACTATAGCGACTGCATGTCTGTGACTTTTTGCAAAAATTATAGTCTTTCCTAGGATATTTCCTCCTTCTATCTTCAGACCTTCGTCCATAAGCTTGCTCAAAACTAAATCTATCGTATCGGCATTAAACAACCATTTATTAATAGCTGCATTTGAAATTTCCTTATCTATATTTTCATCGTCGTCAAATGTATCCTCATACTGTTCCTTTTCCTCATCTGACAATTGATCGTATTTTATGCCATTTTCCATTATCTTAGTCTTTATCTCTAAAGTTCTGTAGTCGACTAAATAGCCATCCTCAACCGCTTGCTCGTATTCGTAAGCATAAGTCGGAACTCCATTTTCAAGGTCAAATACTGTATAAGTATTTTTATCTATCTCATCCTTTGGTGTAGCAGTAAGACCTAGCAAATTTGCATCAAAATACTCAAAAATAGTCTTGTATTTTCTATATATACTTCTATGAGACTCATCTATTATTATTAAGTCAAAATGACCTGGAGTAAACAATCTCTTGCCATCCTTTGACTTAGTATCATCTATAGCGTTCATCATAGTCGGATAAGTTGAAAATATCATTCTAGCACTCTCTGGATCTTCACTTTTATCTAATAAATTGCAAAGTGGCAAATCAGGTAATAATTTTGAGAATGAATTTTTAGCCTGCTTTACAAGCTCTTTTCTATCTGCCAAGAAAAGTATATTTTTCGCAAAATTATGTCTTGTAAGCATATCTACTAGAGATACTGATATTCTAGTTTTTCCAGTACCTGTCCCTGCTACTATTAAGCATTTTCTCTGTTTTTTGTCGAACGCCTCACATACAGCAATTATCGCTTCCTTTTGATAATATCTATTTGTGATTTCGTCTTTTATAGTTTTATAATCAAATGGTTTTCTTGTGCTTCTTCTATCTACTCTAAGCTGCAATTCATCCTTTTTCAAAAATCCTGAAACACTTCTTACAGGATATCCAGCAGCATCATCCCAAATATAGGTTTCAAATCCATTTGTCGTAAATATAATAGGTCTTTGATTGTATTTTTTCTCTAAACAATCTGCATAAAGCTTAGCTTGATGCTGACCTTTGTCTGGGCTTATACTCGCCTTTTTTGCCTCGATAACCGCCAGTGGTTTTCCATTATTTCCATATAAAACATAATCTGCATATCCTATTCCAGAATCAGTTGGCATTCCCTCGACTTTTTCTTCTTCTACTATATCCCTAGTGTTGAACTCCCATCCAGCAAGCTTTAGCTCGACATCTATAAATCGTTTTCGGGTTTCATATTCGCTTATATGTTCTACTTTGAAATCGTAGTTTTTAGTATTTTCTATTCTCTTTTCTGTAAGTTTATTTCTTAAGCTTTGATTCTCTGCGATTATTTCCTCTATTTTTCTATCCTTTGAGCTCAGCTTTTCATATAATTTCTTTAGCTCTTCAGGATTAGTTCTCTTTTCGTCACCCTTTTTCAATATAGTTTCATCAAACTCAGGCGCCGTATATTCATCTGCATAACAGTAATCAATCCACGATACAAATTGGTGTAAATTTCTAAGAGCTAAAATTGCCTCTTCCCTTTTTATAACTTGATTTGTATGGACTGACAGGTTCCCAGTTTTGATTATGTATTTTAACATATGAAACATCTCTGAATCTATCAAATACTTGAAGCTGTTATCGTGAACTAAACTAGAAAGATTATCTCTATAAGGGAGTCTTAACTCTTTATCAAAGCTGTATACCCATCTAACTGCTAGCTCCAATGCTCTTCTGCATAGAATCGCTGTAGTTGCAGGACTTATTAGTATGCTGTTTTCTGCTTCTATGCATGCTTGAGCAAAGCTTTGAAATTCCTTTTTGTCTTTTAAAAAATCGAAATTTCCTTTCATTTGTGTATCCCCCCGTTGGTTTCATTACTCGATTATATAATCTTGTACACATTTTTTTAATTATAATATATTTATTTTCTATCAATCAAAATTTTTATTCAAACAATTCTCCTTTAAAAGCTTTTTTCATTAATGAATTAAAGTTATCTTCTAATTCTTTTAAACTTTTTTCCATTTCAAATTTCAATTTGTCAACTTGCTTAACAAAATCCGCAAATTGATTTTGAAGTTCTATTGGCGGTAAAGGCAATTCTAAATTCTGAATATCTTTATTAGCAATATTAGCCTGTCTAACCCCTCTACTTATACCAGTTAATCGTTTTTTTATTTCTGGAACTTTCAATATATACGTTAAATAATATTGATTTAATAAATCTTTATTTTTAATATCTAATTTAGCATTTCGTTGATTTAAATAATATTCATCATAATCATCGCCCATAATACATACATTTCCATAATCATCCTTGCCTACTGTCCCTGTTAATGAAATTACTAAGTCTTTTGGTTTTATCAAATATCGATCTAATTTTTTATCTTTTTTCCAAAATACTAAATTTGTAGATTTAAAATAGCCAGAATTTATATTACCAATTTTCAACACCGGAATACCTTCCTCTAGAAAATCTGTACTTTTAAATGAATATCCTCCTATTACATCAATTAATTCGTCTAATTTTATAATAGTCCATTTTTTATTATTTATATTAACATCACCAAACATCTCTACAAATCGTGATTTAACTAATTTATCTAATTCTTGTACTTGTTTTCTTTTTTTGATTATTAATTCTTGTGATTTATTTAAAACATTAACTATTCTCATTTGTGTATCTAAATTTGTAATTTTTATTTTTAAATTTTTCAAATCATTCACAGAAAAACTCGCTTGATTAACCGATTTTTTAGTTATTTTAGGTAATTGTCTTTTAAAGTCATCATTATTAAAATAATAGTATACATATTTAGGATGTATAATTTCCTTATTAGGACGTAAACATAATAAATTCATTCCATGTATTATACTTTTATCCATATTTTCATATATTGCAACTTTACCTAAATGCTTTTCACTATTAATATGAGACATTAATATATCACCATTTTGTAAAAGATAATCTTCATATTTATTTAAGTCCATTATATTCGCATATCCCATCTTATTTAAATCTACATATCCATTTGCAATGGTTTCTATTCGTGTTATAGGATAGCCTTCTTTTGTATCAAATTGCTTTATACTTGCTCCATTTCGTATAAATTCAAATACCTCACTCAATTTAACATATTCCATACTCATCTACCCTCTCAACATCTCTTCCAATTCACCAATACCTTTGACAATCTCATCCTCAAGCTTCTTCACCCTCTCAAGAATAACCTCAGGCGCATCATAAACAACTTCCTCATACTCGATTTCCTTATACTTATTAATAGAAAGATCATAATTATTCTCTCTAATCTCATCTACATCCACAAAGAAACTTTGCTCAGTTCTCTTTCTATCAACTTCACCATCAAGATTATTAAATCTCTCAAC
>NZ_JAXEWM010000181.1:0-22094 GCF_034113885.1 Intestinibacter sp. | reverse complement strand
AATGATGAAATTGATAAAATTTGCAAATATGATTTGAAAAAAAATGAAAAAAATATTGATGTTGAAGAATACATATTAAAAAGAAAAATAGTAGTTCGTATTATTGTAGATCATATATCTGGTATGACTGATAGATATGCTATAGATGAATATAAAAGATTATTATATGTATAAAAGATTATTATATGTATAAAAGAGCTTATATTTTATTCATAGTTTTATAATATTCAAAGTTATATACATATATTGATTTTAAATAATAAATATAATATAATTACAATACAAAATTATTGTAACTTTAAAATGTTTGTGTGTTAAAAGGAATCTTTTCTAAATAGTCAAGATTTCTTTTTTTATACAAATTTTATATAAATAAAGTTCTTATAAATAAGGATAAATATATAAATAAAAAGCAAAAATAAACATTGTAAATACTGAATTTAGAAAATTATATTGAATAAAAGGTGTTTTTTCAATATAATAATTCTGGAGGAGATGTAAATGAATCGTGGAGGAAAGAGAAAAGGAAGTGGAAGAAAATTTATAGAGGGTCGTGAATTTAGAATAAAAATTCAAGATGAAATGATAAAAGAGATAAATAATAGTATTCTTGGAGGAAATACAAATGAAAAAATACGAGAATGTATAAATTTAGGATTACAGAAAGCGAAGGAAATACAAATGAATGATAATAATAAAAAGTTAACATGTTTAGATCTGTTTTCAGGAGCAGGAGGCTTATCAAGAGGATTTTATGATGCGGGATATAATGTTGTTTTAGGTGTTGATTTTGATGATATGGCGTTAAAAACTTTTAAGGCTAATCATGGAAATGCAGAAGTTATGAAGTTAGATTTATTTAATCATGAAAATATTGATTGTATTGAAAAATTTTTAAATGATAGAAATATAAAAATAGATGTTTTAGTAGGAGGACCACCATGTCAAGGATTTTCTTTAGCTGGACCAAGGGATAAAAATGATAAAAGAAATACTCTTTTTGAAGCTATGGTGATTTTAGCAAAAAGAATAAAACCAAAAGCAGTTGTTTTGGAAAATGTTCCAGGATTGTTACAATTACATGGTGGAATAGGAGCTCAAAGGATAAGAGAAGAGTTTGAAAATATAGGATATAATATGGAAGCTAAAATTTTATATGCACCTGATTATGGAATACCACAAATTAGAAAAAGAGTATTTTTTGTCGGATTACTAGATAATAAGCAAAAATTTGAATTTCCAAAACCAATTATAGAAAAAGAAGATTATATTAATTGTGAACAAGCTATAGGAGATTTACCAGCATTAGAAAATATATATGGTGAAGAAGTCCAAGAATATGAGACAGAGCCTCTAAGTGATTATCAGAAATTGATGAGAAAAAATTCAGATAAAATTTACAACCATATAGGAACTATTCATCAAGAAAAAACAATAAAACTTATTTCTATGGTACCAGAAGGTAAAAATTATAAGTCTTTACCAGAGGAATACAGATGTCAATTTAAATATAATGAAGCTTTAACTAGGTATCATAGTAAAAAGCCTTCTTTAACAATCAATACAGGCCATAGGTCACATTTTCATTATAAATATAATAGAATTCCTACTGTTAGAGAAAGTGCTAGATTACAAAGTTTCCCTGATGATTTTATTTTTTATGGAAATAAAACGCAACAGTATAAACAAGTTGGAAATGCAGTACCACCGTTATTGGGATATGCTGTTGCTAATCAGTTAAAAGAATATTTAAAGGAAGGTTTAAATAATGAAAAATAAATATAAAATGATAGATCTTTTTGCAGGATGTGGAGGTTTAGCTGATGGTTTTTTACAAAGCAATAGATATGAAGATATCGCTGCAGTAGAATGGTTAAAACCTCAAGTTGATACTTTAATTAATAGATTAAAAACTAAATGGAATGTTGAAGATGCAGAAAAAAGAGTTTTATATTTCGATATACAAAGAGAAGAGGAATTATTTAATGGATATGAAGATAATAAGTATGGAAAAAATGAGGGATTGGATTATCTTATAAATAATGCAAATGGAATTGATGTTATAATCGGGGGACCTCCATGCCAGGCATATTCAGTTGCAGGAAGAGTCAGAGATGAAAACAATATGAATGATGATTATAGGAATTATTTATTTGAACATTATTTAAGTATAGTAGATAGATATAAACCCAAAATATTTGTTTTTGAAAACGTGCCAGGCATGTTAAGTGCTATTCCTAATGGAAGGTCGATAACTGAATTAATAAGAGAAGGATTTAATAATATTGGTTATGAGATAGTTGATGATATAAAAAAATATGCGAAGATAGATGCAAGTAATTATGGAGTACCACAATCTAGAAATAGATTAATAATTATAGGTATAAGAAAAGGTATATTAGAAAATACTCAGGATACTATAAAAAGTTTTTATGAATATATGCTACCAAAATATAAGGAAAATAGAGTATTGACAGTTAAAGAAGCAATAGGTGATTTGCCTAAATGTGTACCTATTTGGGATGAAGATTCTCATAAGAAGAAGATTTCTTATTATGTTGAAGAAAGTAATTGTGATATAACATGGCATCAGCCTAGATATCATAATTTAAGAGATATGAAGATATTTAAAATGTTAGCAGAGGATTTAGAAACTGGTGAAAATAAATATACAAATAGTAAAGCTTTAAGTAAAATATATGAAGAAATGGTAGGATCTAAATCTCCTATTCATAGATATCATGTTCTTAGACCTGATAAACCAAGTACTACAATAATTGCTCATTTGTATAAAGATGGTAATCGCTTTATACATTATGATTCTAAACAAAGTAGAAGTATTACACCTAGGGAAGCGGCAAGATTACAATCATTTGATGATGATTTTGATTTTATAGGAAATAGAGGAAATGTATATCAAATGATAGGAAATGCAGTACCACCTATTTTAGCTAAAAAAATAGGACTTGCGGTGGCAGACTTATTAGATTATATAAAATAAAGATAGGGGGGAGATATAAGATGTTTCATTATTCATTTACTCATGATTTAAGAATTACTAACTTAGAAGAAAGAATATTAGAAACTAGTGATTGTATTAAACATGATACAGTCCCTAGTGCTAGAGAGGATAAAAGTAAAAATAATTATATGAATGCTATAAGATTTTATTTTAATTTGCATAAAGGAAATAATTGCAATAATTTAGCTTATAATGGTGAAGTAAAAAAGGTTATAATTAATTTTATAAAAAAATTTCAGTTTCCAAATTTTTATAAAAAAGCATTATTTGATAATCAAAAGCAAGATGAAATAAAATTAGCACCATTAAGAGTAGTGCTCCAATTATTATTTGTTATGAAAATGATAGGATTAGATTCATATATAACAAAGCAAGAAGTATTAAATTTTATATTTTATAATGAAAATATAGCTAAACAAAAAAATATGAATTTATATTCATTAATAGGCGATATTAATAAATATAGGGAAGAGAATATATTTCCCGAAAATATAATAACTGATGCTGATAAGAGAATGTGGAAGCATGAGGATAGAGACTTGGGAGATATGATGAAAATATTAGAAGTATGCAATTTAACATATAATGATGCTAACTGTTACTATTTAAATGATAATAATTTTTCAGAACAAGATTACTTAAATTTATTAGAAATAGTTAATTTTAATGAATTTTGGGAAGGTGAAGATTTAGAGAGTTATCGTAAATATATGGATATTGATGAATGTATAGATACTATTAATATAGATGAATCTGAAAGAATATCAGGGGGAGAAAATTTATTATTTTATGGAGTTCCAGGTGTAGGTAAAAGTTATATAATAAAAAAAGATTATTGTGATAATGAAGAGTATATGGAACGTGTAGTATTTTATCCAGATTATACATATTCTGATTTTGTAGGTCAAATATTACCAAAATCAGTAGGTGGAAATATAAAATATGAATTTATAGAAGGTCCATTTACAAGATTATTAAAAAAAGCATATCAAAATCCTACTGAAAAATATTATCTTATAATAGAAGAAATAAACAGAGGAAATGCACCTACAATTTTTGGAGAAGTATTCCAGTTACTTGATCGAGATTCCAATGGAAATAGTGAATATAGTATTTCTAATTCTGATATTGCAAAAAAAGTTTATGGTGATGAAAATTGTAAAGTTAGAATACCTTCAAATATGTATATTTTAGCAACAATGAATACATCAGATCAAAATGTATTTACATTAGATACTGCATTTCAACGTAGATGGAATATGCATTTAATTAAAAATGATATAGAAAATGCTGATTCTGATTTTGTAGATACTAAGATATTGGATACTGATGTAACTTGGAAACAATTTAATATAGTTATAAATAATATTATTCTTAAAAATAATATACAAATGTTATCTTCAGAAGATAAAAGATTAGGTGTCTATTTTATAAAAAAATCAGATTTAATTTATAATTATGATGAAGAAAATAGTCAAATAGAAGAAGAAAAAAGATTAGTTGCTGCTAAACATAATAGATATTTTGCTGAAAAGATAATTAAATATTTATGGGATGATGCTTTTAGATTTTGTAGAGATATTGTATTTAAAATGGATACAAATAATTGTTTAGAAGATATAATTGAAGAATTTACAAGTAATAAGCAAAATAATAGATTTTTAATTTTTAAAGAAGATATATATAATCAATTATTTAAATAGAAAATTTATATTTGAGGGGAAAAGATTATATGAGTGAAGAACATAATTTATTTGATTATTGTCATGTAAATACAAATTTAGATGATGATTATTTTGTAGGAATTAAATCAGATGCAAATGGAATAAAAGTATGTTTTCCTATTGGATATCAACTTTCTAGCGATGAAAAAATATTACGTAAGGACATAATGAATTTAATTTCAGTTCTTTCTGAATTTAATAAAATAGATAAAGATAATTTTAATCTTAATTATTATAATTATAATAAAAATATTTCATTTCCTATTAATGCTTATATAGAGATTATTAATCAATTTATAGAAAAAAGTAGCTATTATATGGAAAAGGAAATTAGTTATGTAAAAAAAAATAGAGGAAAAATAAATTGGCCACAGACTATAAAAAAACAAAAACCTTTTTTGCAATCAAATGGTTCTTTGGTATATCTTAATTATATAGTAAGAGATAATTTTAATAATGAGAATAATTTAATAACGCAAATACATAAGTTTTGTGTATATGAAAGTTTTTACAAATTAGGCTGGATATTTACTTCTTATATGCCAGAAAAACCTAAAATTTATAAAGATGTAAAATTATTTTTAGGAGTTTTAAATGATAAATTTGCAAAAATTAATAATGATAAAGATAAAAGACTCTTTATGGCAATGATAGATATTGTTAAATATTTAGATACAGAAAGAGACAAAAAAACATTCTATTTTGGAACGTACAGATTTGAGTATGTTTGGGAAAATTTAATTGATAGAACATTTGGAATAAAAGACAAAGATAGATATTTTCCTAAGACACATTGGAATCTTAGAACTAATGAGAATAAGAATAATAGTGCATTACAACCAGATACTATAATGATATATAATGATGATATTTATGTACTTGATGCTAAATATTATAAATTTGGAATAACAGGAAATATAAAAGATTTGCCTAATTCCTCATCGATAAACAAACAAATTACATATGGTGAATATATTTATAATAATAAAGACTTTAGAGATGAAAAAGAGGTTTATAATGCATTTATAATACCTTATAATTCTCATGAAAATGAATTTAACTCAATTGATTATTATTTAAATATAGGTGAAGCCACGGCTGAATGGAAAATAGGTGATTATATGTATGAAAAAGTACAAGCAATAATTTTAGATACAAGATATTTAATGTACCATTATAAAGACAATGATGAAAATCAAATGGGAAAATTATCAAATGTAATAAAACGTAATGAAGAGTTAAGTTTAAATTAAAATATATAGTTTTGTTAATAATAAATATATAAATAAAAATTCTAATGAATTTTAAAGTTCATTAGAATTTTTTTGTTTATATATATTAAATAGGAAGAAATATATAAGCTATAATATAAATAAGAAAACGAAATATGCCAAAAAAGGGGGAAAAAGCATGAGCGGGTATTATGAAATAGATATAAAACAATTAAAAAAAAATAAAAAACATACACGTCAACCATTTAAACATCAAGAGGAAGCTTTCAAAAATATGAGTGAATTATACAAACTTCCTATAAAAGGATACAAAGGATCATTATTAGTACTTCCAACAGGAGGGGGTAAAACTTTTACTGCAATAAATTGGATTTGTAGGAATATAGTATCAAAGAATATAAAAGTTTTATGGATGGCTCAATCTCTTTATTTATTAGAACAAGCTGAAAAAACTTTTAAAGAAGAATTATATGCTACTTTTAACAGAGATATAGTTAATTTAAGAATTGTATCTAGTAGTTCGTCTCATTGTAATAGCGGAACTATTCAAGCTACAGATGATATTTTAATATGTACAACTCAATCAGCAATTAAAGCATATGATACAAATTTATTAAATTCAAATGGTAAAAAAGTTGAAACACCATTTAGAAAATTTATAGATAGTGTAAAAGATGAAGAATTATTCATAGTTGTTGATGAAGCTCATCATACACCGGCTTATGGATGCCGCAATCTTTTACTTAATATTAAAGAAAATGTTAAGAATTTATATGTGTTAGGATTGACAGCAACTCCAACTCATAATGATGAAAGAATAAGTGGATGGCTGTGGAAAATCTTTGATAGCGGAATCGTTCGAGATGGGATTTGTTATGAAGCAGATAAAACTTTGCTTGAGTCACAAAATATATTAACGCCACCTAAGTTTATTGAAAAAAACACAAATATGAAATTTACAGTTGATGACAAAACATATGAGCGATTGACAATAAAGCATAAAGATTTACCTGACTCAATAATAGATGAGCTAGCATCTAAGCAAGCTAGAAATGATATGATAGTCAGCGATTATATAAATAACAAAGAGGAGTATGGAAAAACTCTAATATTTGCAGATAGATGGTATCAATGTGAGTATTTAGTAAATGCATTACAACGAAATGGCGTAAGAGCAAATGCAATATATTCTAAAGTTGTAGGTGGTAAAAATGAAGGAGATTCACTGGGACGCAGAAATAATAAAGACAACGAAAAAATTCTAAATGATTTTAGAGATGACAAATACGATGTAATCGTAAATGTAAAAATGCTCACAGAGGGTGTAGATGTTCCAGATGTAAAAACTGTTATGATCACAAGGCAGACTACTAGTCCTATATTATTTACTCAAATGGTAGGACGTGCCTTGAGAGGAAAATACGCTGGTGGTGGAGATAAAGATCATGCGAATATAGTTTTATTTATTGATAATTGGAATAGAAAAATAAACTTTGAACAAAATCTAGGAAGAACTGAGGATTGTAGTCCAGTTAATTATACAAGAAGTCCATTAGAATATATATCTATCAAAATGGTGCAACTTGCTTGCGGTGATATGGATTTTAAAAAATATGAAGATATACCATTTATCGAGTTTATACCGGTTGGATGGTTTGCACTGGAATATTCTATAACATCAGATGATATTGGATTTGAACAACTTATAACATTTGACCAAGCTGTAGTCTATAATTTTAACAAAGACAAATATGATAATATGATTGATGATTTACTTGAACAGGATTTAGATGATTATAGTTATGAAGATGTAGAAGATGAAGAAATACAACCATTTGCACAAGAATTATTAAATAAATATTTTGATATAGAATCAGATGATTTTGATGGTTGCTTAGAGGATAATGTTATTAAAATTATAAGACACTTAGCTCAAAATGAATATAAACCAGAATTCTTTGATTTTCTAGAAAGAGGATATTATGATTTGGATAAGGTTGTAGATAAAGTTGAAGAATTTCCAGCAAAAAAATTAGGTCAACATTTGAAACCTATATATTTTGATGAAAGCAAAATGTGGAATAAAATATTTGAAGATTATAGTTATTTCCATAAAATGGTGCTTAATATTCTTTCAAAAAGAGGAGAAGATGAAGATGATTCAGATGTGCAAATAGATGGGAAAACTTCTGGAACTATTTTGACAGATGAATTAAGAAGTCAAGTGTTACAAAAGGACCAGTATACATGTTTATGTTGTGGAAAAAAAGCGACTAAAGGAAGAAGTTTAACAGTAGATCATATAATACCAATTTCTATGGGAGGTAAGAGTGTTCTAGATAATCTTCAAACTTTGTGTAATGAATGTAATAGAGCTAAGGAGAGAGAAGAAATCAATTACAATATACATATTTCACCACTTATTAAACCAAAAGAGTTGATTTTATTTAAAGTTAGTAAAACTGAAAAGCCTAAAAATGTATTAAAAAGAATTATAAATAATATGTATCATTGCGGAGCAGTATGCCAAGTTAAATATCATGTTAGAAAAAATGGAGAGTTTTATGATAAGTGGCTGATTAAGTTATTTGAAGGAAATAATATTAAATGGTTAGAAGATGAGAAAGGACAGTTATTAAAATATATTCAAGTAGATTTAGGGAATGAACATGTGAAGGATATTATAATTAAGTAAATTATATAGAACAAATTATTGTAAAATACTAAAAAAGGGGAAATGAAAAAATGGAAAATCTCAACGAAAAACTCACACAAATCTGCTACAACTACGGAGCCAACAACGCCAGAATAATAAACGTAGACCAAATAATCTTCAACAGACAAATGCGAGAATGGTGCAAGGACAACGTCTGCGGCAACTACGGCAAAAACTACGCCTGTCCACCGAGCGCCGGTACAATAGACGAATTAATAAACAAGGTAAAACAATACTCGAAGGCACTAATCATCCAGACAATCTCTGAAATCAACAACTTCGAGGACACTGCGGACTACGACGACGCGTTAGAATTTCACAACATGATAATGCTCGAAATCAGAGACACTCTCAGAGAGCTCAACATAGAAAACCACGCTATCGGAGGCGGTCACTGTAGAATTTGCTCAATGTGCTCCTGCTTATACGGCGAGCCATGCAAGTTCCCAGAGAAGGGCATGATCTCACTATCAGCCTATTGTATAGATGTAGGAAAGCTAGCTACTACATGTGGCTTGAAGTACGTGAAGGACAGCAAGACTGTAACTTATTTTGGGTTAATTTTATTTAACGATTAAATTGCAAATTACCCCTTTGACAAATTCAAAAATGACGGATATAATTAATAGAGTCGAGTAGCGAAAGCGTAAATCCAGATGATGGGTTTGCGCTTTTTTTAATATAAAGAAATATGGTTGTGGTAGCTTTCCGAAAAAGTCTCCTGGGAGTTCTCAAAAGTTGTGTTAAGTTTCTCGAAAGAAACATCCGAGAGCTCTCAATAAGAAGGAGGAAAATTGAGTAAAAAAGTAACGACAAATAAAATGGGTACAGATTCAATCCCAAAAGTCATGCTGAGCATGGGAATCCCAATGGTTTTATCTATGGTACTGCAAGCCTGCTATAATATTGTAGATAGCATGTTCGTGGCGAGAATTAGCGATCCAAGCATCGCAACAAATCTAGGTGAATACGCAGTAAACGCACTTACATTGGCATTTCCAATACAAATGCTAATCGTTGCGTTTGGAATCGGGACAGGAGTAGGTGTAAATGCTCTTTTGGCTAGAAGCTTAGGTCAAAGTGACGATGAAAAGGTAGCAAAGGTGGCAGGAAATGGTATAACATTAGGAATCATTATATATGCTGTGTTTTTGCTGTTTGGATTATTTGGTGTAAAAGCATATATAGGAAGCCAAACAAACGATGCGATTATACTCGAAATGGGTAAATCCTATCTTTCAATATGTTGCGTTATATCGTTTGGAATAGTTATGTTTTCTATTTATGAAAAACTATTGCAGTCTACAGGAAAAACTGTGTATTCTACAATAGCTCAAATATCTGGTGCAGTAGTAAACATCGTGTTAGACCCTATTTTGATATTTGGTTATTTTGGGTTCCCAGAAATGCGAATCGAAGGGGCTGCTTATGCGACAGTAATAGGTCAAATTGTGTCATTACTTGTAGCTATGTACTTTCACTACAGTAAAAATACCGAGGTTCGCCATGGATTAAAGTATTTAAAATTAAAATGGACTATTGTTGAAGAAATATATTCTATAGGTTTACCGGCGATTATCATGCAAGCGTTGATGTCTTTTATGACTTATGGTGTAAATATCATCTTTGGTACTGTTTCGATGGCTGCTGTAACAGCGTATGGTATTTTCTATAAGATTCAACAGTTTATATTCTTTGCGGGATTTGGTTTAAGAGATGCGATTACGCCGATTGTTTCTTTTAATTACGGAATGAGCGATAAGAAACGAGTTAAACAAGGGATTTTCTATGGAATACTTTATATAGAAATAGTTATGTTTATCGGTATAGTCGTATTAGAATTATTTGCAGATCCACTAATTGGGCTATTTGCTATGTCGAGTGAAACAGAGGCGCTATGTGTTTTGGCGACTAGAATTATAGCGACTGGATTTTTATTTGCTGGCGGAAATATAGCGATTCAAGGCGTTTTCCAGGCGTTGGACTGTGGAATAGATTCACTTGTCATATCATTACTTAGATTATTTATAGTAGTTTTGCCGCTTGCATGGATTTTTACAAAATTCGAAAATGCGACATTTATGATCTGGTTTGCCTTTCCAATTGCAGAAGCCGTGGCGTTAATTGTGGCGGTGGTTCTTATGTTGAGAGCAAATAGAAAGATTATTAAACAAATAAGAGAAAAAGCGGCATAATTTAAAACAATTGAGTTGATAAAGCGATAGTATAATTCAAAACAAGTAATTTGATAAAGAATACATTGTTTTATATGTTCTAATCAAAAAATGCATAAGATTATAAATAAGATATATATATAAATAACACGGATAATAGTCATTTATTGACATTGTTTGTGTTATTTTTTTATTTTGAATCTATTTTATAATGTTTATTTATATTTTTATAGAAATTTATACAATTATAACGTTTTATAATGCTTTTGATACAAAACAATTAAAAGTCACATAGATATGTTATTTTGAATTATTACAATTCAAATGATAATAATAAAATACATATATATAATAAAATGAAAATAAAATTTTGAAAAAAATATCAAAAAGGTATTGATAATAAAATGAAATGTTGGTAATATTTGTATTGTTAAAAACAGGAAGGGAGATCAAAATAATGAATTTAAGTGCAAGAAATAAATTAACAGGTAAAGTTGTAGCTCTCAAATACATTTAATTATAAATATATGAGGATAGAAATCGTGAGTTTCTATCCTCATTTTCGTTATTTACTAAGTGTTTTTTTATTTATCTCCATAACGAGCTCGTTTATCTTGTCGTAGTTCAATGAATTTGTTTAAAAATTTGTAATCTGAGTGTTCAAATATATTGTTTAGTTCAGTGTTTGCCATATTAGTGATCCTTTCTATAAATAAGGATGACATATGAAAAATTTTATGTCAATAAAAAATAAAAAAAGATAGTACCTAAAAAGAATAGATACTATCTAATTTATCTTCGGTTTGTAATCTCAATGTCTCGGCTGTGGCGCAGATTTTATCGGCAAGGCATATAATCCACGCTTCTTTGGAGCTAGGAGGAGTTAGGTTTAGTGGAAACATGTGGTGCAAAATAATGTCTTTTTCCTTTTTTGTAAGTGTGAAATCCTCAGTCGCATTTTCTAAAGCAATTCTAGGATGTTTAAAGCCGTGAAATTTCACAGGCTTATTCTTGTCGTGCCAATCGTATAAAAAATAATCGTGAAGAAGAGCACCTCTTATTAGAGAGCTTTTGTCCACATTTAGATTAAATTTATTGGCGATTTTACAGCTAGTGTATGCGACGAAAACACAGTGCTGATAGACTGTGACGTTTCCATGCTGGATGTAATTTTTAGTCTCTGGAAAACGAGATGTAGTATTTAGTTCGTCCATAATTTTTGAAAAATCCTCTAAAAAATCTGTAATCCTTCTCATTTTAATCATCCCTTTTTTATTTATTATAACTATATTATAGACAAATATTCAGATGCTTACAATTTAAGAACATATTATGTAAGTTAATTTTAAGTAAATTGAAAGATTTACAGTCCGTAAATATATTTATGAATAAAATTATTCACTATATGCGAATAATTTTGCCTATTGTTCTCTCTTTTCAAACGAATGAATAGAGATATCCCTTACAAAAGTAAAAAAAATAAGATTATTCTTAATAAAGTGGTATAATATGGTTATAAAAATAAAAGAAAAGAAGGGATTAAAATGGAAAGCTTAGTATTTGACGTTAAAGAAAGAACTGAAAAGGGTAAGAAGGTTAGAGCAGAAGGAGAAGTACCCGCAGTAATATACGGAGGAGCTTTAGAAAACCCAATTCCTTGTCAAATGACTAAAAAAGAAATGATGAAATTATTATCACAAGATAGTTCTGTGGTAGCATTAAATTTAAACGGAAAAGCAGAAAGCTGTGTATTAAAGGATGTACAAAGAGATGTATTTGGAGAAATAATACATTTAGACTTCCAACAAGTTAAAAAAGGTGATTCTGTAAAATTAAGAGTTCCAATAAAATTCGTAGGTGTAGGTTCACTAGATTCTAGAAAATTATTATTAGATGAAGTTATAACAGAAGTACAATTACAAGGTCATCCAGATGAAATGCCTGAACATATAGAAGTAGATGTAGCAGGATTAAACTACGGTGATCATGTATGCGGAAAGGATTTAGCAATACCTGCAAGTATAAAGGCAGATATAAAGGCTGACGATGTAGTTGCTAGAATAGGTTCATTAGTTTCAGGTGAAGCTGAAGAAGAAACTGAAGAAGTAGCAGAATAATCAATAGGCAGAAGTACATAACAGGTTTATACCGAATAAATATATTTAAAATAAATATTCTAACAAAAATATTACTGGATAGATAAATACCAGTAATATTTTTTTTGCAAAATTTCATATTGCTTTTTTAAATTTGGTATAATTATACTGTTTAGTTTATTTAAAAAAGTATATTAATTATAAGGAAGATAATTTTATAAATGGAGGAAAACATGGACGATTCAAGATTTATTAGAATGATAAATATAAATCCTACTCTTATAGAAAATATAGAAAATCCTACAGATGAGATGAAATTATTAGCTGTAAAAAAGAATGGACTTGTACTTAAATATATAGAAAATCCAACAAAGGAAATGCAGGAAATTGCGATAAATAACAACGCAAAGGCGATCGAGTATATAGAAAATCCCACAGAGGAGATCATGCTAAAGGCTGTAAGTAACGGCTGGAGCAGCTTGGCGTATATCAAAAATCCTACAGATAAGGTCGTCAAAATGGCGATAGAGCAGGCTGGCTGGGCTATACAATACGTCAAAAATCCATCAGAAGAGCTACAGCTAATGGCAGTCAGAAAAAACTACGACTCTATAAAATATATAGAAAATCCTTCTGAAGCTGTAAAGAGAGAAGCTGTAGATACAAATTACGATGCACTGAGATATATAAAATCACCTAGCCATGAGCTCGAGATGCATGCAGTAAAAATCAACGAATCGGCTGTAAAATTTATAGATGATTTAAATAAAGAGAAGATAGTGGATTTCTTAAAAGAAAATATTCTAGTTATCAAATATGTTTACAAAGAAATCGGCATAGATGAGATAGAAGAAGTTCTAAAGGAGGTCATATCAAAGGAAGATGTCGAGGAAAAATATATAAGAGATTTTCTGAATTGTGGCATAATAGATAGAAATAGCGATGCAATACCTATAGACAAGATTATGTTTATATACAAATACGGCAGCAAGAAGGCTAAAAAAATAGCCGTAGATGAGAAATTGAAGATGATTTAGGAGAAGATAAGATGAATTTTTTAGATACATTTAGAAGTGTTGAGTTGATATTGGCTACAGGGGAGGTGCCTCTAGTAGTCGGTGAAAGTGGAATTGGAAAAACTGCCTTGGCTAGCAAAATTGCAGAGGAAAATGGCTGGAGCCTAGTCGTTATAGATGGAAACCTTCTGAAGGAGGGCGAAATCGGCGGACTTCCAACGATAGAATCCTACACTACATTTGATTCAAATGGAAATAAAGTAGAGAAGAAGATGACTATATACGCAGTTCACACAAAGCTTAGAGAGATAGACGAGGAGATTGAAAAGGGAAATACTGTGCTTTTATTTATAGACGAGTTAAACCGCTGTTAACACACAGTTCAACAGGAGCTTATGAACCTTATATTAAATAGAGAGATAAATGGATATAAATTAAACAAAAATGTAAAAATTTTATCGGCGATGAACCCATCAAATGAATACGGAGCTGACTTAGGTTATCAAGTTGTCGATATGGACCCAGCTCAGGAGAATAGATTTGTCTGGTTAAATATGGAGCCCGACTACAACGAGTGGATACGCTGGGCTATAGATACTGGCATCGAGCAGAAGGTCGTGGAGTTTATCTCGACTTTTCCAGAGTATCTGCATAAGATAAACGACGACGATATAAATGCGACTCCTAGAAGCTACGAGAGAATTTCTAAGAGTTACGCTATTTACAAGGAGAAAAAGGATGTAATACCTAAGTCAGTATTTTTAAATGTTGTCAAGGGGAATGTAGGAGGATTTATAGCTCAGGAATTTATGAGCTTTGTGGAGTCGGATGCAAAGCCTTTAGTGAGCTACGATGAAGTATTTTCAGGGGAAGTGCTTAATCCTTCTATAGTAGATAGAGTGAAAAATGAAAGCCATACTAGACTTTATATATGTGCTATGAATATATTGAAATCTCTAGAGCTAGATATAAAAAACAATAAAATAGGTATGGATTATATTGATAGATTAGTGGAATTTTTAGGGCTATATCCAGTAGATTTGATGGTTGGAATTATGAAGGATATAAAAAATAGCTACGACGATATCTACAAATTGGCTATAGAAAACGAAAAATTCGTCGATTTATATTTCGGCGCTTATAGTTCAATAAGAGGATAAAATGATGAAAAGTAATTTTGAGAAAATGACAGACGAGCTTTACGAAAGAGCTATTGAATTTGTCGATATTGCCACAGCAGTGCGACTTAAGGGAAATGATAAGAGTATCGGCATCGAGGTTTCAGAGGAGTATAAGAGAGATTTTTTCGCTGTTATAGATAAAATCAATTTTAATCTAATTGAGGATGAGGAGAATTTCTACGGATATTTCCTACTTCAAATGGGCAGAGAGATAAACTTCAAGATAAGCAGTCCAAGTGGAGTCAACTTCAAGGGCTCAAAATACGTTATATATTTCAATCCACTTCTGTTTTTAAAATTGGATATAAAACAGATGGAGACTACGATCAAGCACGAAATTCTACATATAATTTCGATGCATCTGATTAGAGCAAAAGAATGCAAGGAAAACGGAAAGTACAGCACACTAGCTGTGAACCTAGCCATGGATGTAGTAGTAAATCAGTATTTAAACTACCTTCCACCGTACTCAGCGACCTTGGAGTGGGTCAACGTAAATTATTCTCTGCAACTCGAAGCTTATCAGACATTTGAATACTACCTAGATAAAATTCAAACTGAGCTCGACCTGCAGGATGAAAATGAAGACGGTGAGGAACACGATACAAATATCGACGAGGACGAATACGTGAAATACGACCAAGAAAAAACTCACGACATCTGGGATGAATCAGATGACATAGACGAGAAGACTATGACAGAATTTACCCAAAAATTCGTAAATTCCTCACAAAAAGGTACGCTCCCAGAGTATATGAAGTCATTCATAGCCCAATTTAAAAACAAAAACGGCGAGCTACCATGGAATTTATACCTTAAAAAACTCATGGGAACTATAGAAAGCAACAAGAAAAAGACAGTAACCAGAAGAAACAGAAGACAGCCAAACAGACTAGACCTAAGAGGTGAGCTAAGAAGCCACAAGGCAGAAATAGCAGTCGCAATCGACATAAGTGGAAGTATCAGTGATGAAGAATTCAGACAAGCTATCAAGGAGGTTTTATCGATAGTCAAAAACCACAACCACGAGATAACTATAATAGAATGCGACAGAGAAATAAAAAGAATTTACAAAGTAAAAAACGTAAAGGATGTTCAAGATAGAGTTGCAACTGGCGGAGGGACAGAATTTTCACCTGTGTTTGAATATTTAAACGCAAAGAAGTTCAACCTACTTATATACTTCACAGACGGAAAAGGAGAGAGAAACCTAAAATCCAAGCCTAAGGGATACAAGGTCCTATGGGTCGTCTCAGGAAAAGGAGACAAGCTCTCTCTAAAAAATCCATATGGAGCAGTCAAAAAGCTCAGCAAGGTAGAGGAAAAAAACAAAGCCAATATGCTAGATCTAAAAGACGTAATGTACGACGGCTACTCTATGAATAACCAACAACCAATTATATAACAGACAAAAAAGGGGGGCAATTTTATGTATAACATATTAGTTTTAATACCAGTAGACGATGAGAAAAAAGCAAAATTAGAAGCAGTGGCAAAGGGGTGCAAAGTCACTTATTCAGATGAAGACACTGTAAGCAAAGAAACAGTTCAACAAGCAAACATAATAATAGGAAGCCCAAGTGTAGAAATGGTAAAGGGTTCAGCTAACTTAAAATGGCTTCATCTAAACACAGCAGGGGTAGATCAATATATAAAAGAAGGAATTTTAGCAGAGGATGTAATGCTAACTAATTCAACAGGAGCATATGGTCTAGCAGTATCAGAGCACATGTTTGCGATGCTTCTAGAAATAATAAAAAAATTACACATTTACAGAGATAACCAAAACGAAAGAATATGGAAAAGCGAAGGCCGAGTAAAGACAATTTACAACTCAAAGGTACTGATTGTAGGCTTAGGCAATATAGGATGCAATTTTGCAAAAATGGTAAATGCTCTTGGTGGATACACAATCGGAGTAAAGAGAAGACCAAGCGAAAAGCCTGATTTCATAGACGAATTATATTTAAACGACGAGCTAGATAACTTACTACCTAAGGCAGATATCGTGGCACTTTGCCTGCCTTCTACAAAGGACACTCAAAAATTATTTTCAAAAGAGAGAATAGCGCTTATGAAGGAAGGCAGCATTTTACTAAATGTAGGTAGAGGAGCATCTGTAGACACAGAAGCTCTATGCGATGCTGTAGAAAGTGGTCATTTACTAGGAGCAGGGATAGACGTTGTAGACCCAGAGCCACTGCCAGAGGATCACAGACTTTGGGGCATAAAAAACATAGTCATGACACCACACGTTTCAGGATGGTATAACCTAGCTGAAACCTATGAACGTATATTTGACATAAGCTTAGATAATCTGAAGAGATTTTTAAATGGGGAAGAATTAAAAAATATAATAGATTTCAACACAGGATATGTAAAATAAATCGATATTTACAAAGGGGAGAGATATTAGTGAAACAAGTAGATGAATGTCTTATATGTGGCAAAAAATTGAAGTATCTAAACGAATCTGAAGAAATGGAATGCGTGATCTGTGGTAAAAAAGTCATGAGCAAGGCGTGCTGTGTAGACGGCCATTTTGTCTGTGACGAATGCCACAACAAGGGTGTAGACCTTATAAAATTTGCATGCTTGAGTTCAACAAGCAAAAATCCTTACGAAATAATCACAGACATAATGAAAAAGGACTTTATACACATGCACGGTCCAGAACACCATACTTTAGTAGGCTCTGCACTGCTTACTGCATATAAAAACGCAGGTGGCGACATAGATTTGGAAAAAGCTCTAAAGGAAATGGAGATAAGAGGTAAACAAGTTCCAGGAGGAGTTTGTGGATTCTGGGGAGCTTGTGGTGCTGGTGTATCAGTAGGTATATTCATAAGCATAATCACAGAGGCAAGCCCTCTTACTATAGAAACCTGGGGACAATCAAATCTAGCTACTTCAGAGGCATTAAAGAAAATAGGCGAAATTGGGGGACCTAGATGCTGTAAGAGAGATTCCTATATAGCTATCGGAGCTGCGATTGATTTTGTAGCTGATAAATTCGGAATTTCTATGGAAAAATCAGATGTAACTTGTGAGTTTAGCCATAGAAATGCTCAATGCATCGGAAAGAGATGTCCATTTAATCCAAAAAATAAATAAAAAAATAGGAGATGTGCAAATAATATTTACATATCTCCTTATTTTTATACTATACTCGAACCTATCTCATCAGCTATTTTCTTCACCATATCAGTAAGCTCGTCCTTTCTAGGGTTCATTCTACTAGAAGGTCCAGACACGCTGATTGCAGCAATTGCCTTACCCCTAACTAAAACAGGCGCCGCAAAGCATACAAGTCCTATTTCTGCCTCTTCGTCATCTACTGCATATCCATCAGCTTGAATTTTTATTAAATTACTTCTGAGATCCTCTTTATTTTTTATAGATTTATCAGTGTTGAGCTTGTATTCAGCGTTGTTTAAGTAGTAGTCGATAGTAGCTTCATCCGAAAACGCTAGTAGTGATTTTCCAAGTGAGGTACTGTGCGCAATTTTATTAGAGCCTATCATAGAGCTCATTCTTATCGAATTTTTTCCTGTGACCTTGTCTATGAAGGTTACCTCTGTTTTAGAATACCAAATTCCTAGATGAGATGTTTCACTACTGTAATTTGCAAGTTGAACCAAAAAAGGATGTACCTTATTAATTATTTCCATCCTGTTTGAGACTATATCGCCTATTGATAGAAACTTAGGGCTCAGTCTATATTTTGAATTTTCGTCTTTATATACGTAATTTTTGCTTTGTAGAGTTGTAAGAAGTCTAAAAGCAGTACTTTTTCCTACATTTAAAAGCTTTCCTATTTCAGAAACACCTAATTCTTCATGCTCGCATAGTAGGTCGATTATAGATAATGCGTTTTCTACTGATTGAAGAATATATTTATTTTGTTGATTATCACTATTCATATGTACCCTCCAATATTTACCTTATTCATATAATTATAATTTAAAGGAGGTGATTTTAAAAGTGATAAATTGGTTTAAAAAGATTGAATATTGAAAAAATTTAAAAGTTTATTTACAAAAAATGGAAAAGGTTATAAACTTTAAGTATAGTTATTATAAAGAAACGTAGTTTCGTATATAGAAACAATTAAAATATTTTTAAAATCACAGTTGAGAAAGGATGAGATTAAATGAAGGAATTAAGATTTCACGGTCGTGGTGGTCAAGGTGTAGTAAAAGCAGCGCAGATAATCGTAAGTGCTGTTGTCGACACAGGGAAATACGGTCAATTTATACCGTTCTTCGGTGTTGAGAGAAAGGGTTCACCGGTATTTGGATTTTTACGCGTGGATGATAAGGATATTAGAATTAAAACACAGGTCTATACTCCTGAAATACTAGTTGTATTTGACGATACATTACTTCCAATGGAAAAGACATTTGAAGGTCTACAAGAAAATGGAGTAGTTATTATAAATACTAAAAAATCTATTGATGAATTAAATTTACCAGAAAATGCAAAGGAAGTTTATTTAGTAGATGCAACTGGAATTGCTCTAGAAAATATCAAGAGAAATATACCAAACACTACTATGCTAGGGGCTTTTGCAAAGGCATGTGAGGATTTTATAGATTGGGAGGTTTTACAACAAAATATCCAAGCTAAATTTGGTGATGCTAACGTAAAATCTGCTCAGGTTGCCTACGATAAGGTTCAAAAATACAGTTTATAGGAGGATTACATATGAGAAAATTTGTAACACCAATCGGAAACGAAGGTATGTACATTTTAGATACAGCTAGCTGGCGTATAGTTAGACCAGTTATGAATAAGGAAAAATGTGTTGAGTGCGGAATTTGCTTGACTTATTGTCCGGTTAATTCAATTGAATTTAAAAACGATAAATACATTGTAAATTACGATTTTTGCAAGGGGTGCGGAATCTGTGCAAACGAATGCCCAAAAGGTGCAATAGATATGGTAGAGGAAGGAGATGACAAATAATGGCAAAAATAAAAGCAATGACAGGAAATCAATCAGCTTCAATAGGAGCATGCTTATCTAGACCAGATGTTATAGCAGCTTATCCTATAACTCCACAATCATCAGTTGTAGAAGGTTTAGCAGCTATGATTGCAGATGGAAAAAGCGATGCGCAAATGGTACAGGTTGAATCAGAGCATTCAGCGATGAGTGTTGTTCAAGGTGCAGCTATGGCAGGAGGTAGAGTGTTTACTGCTACTTCAGCTCAAGGTCTTGCTCTTATGTACGAACCATATTTTAGAATGTCAACTCTAAGACTTCCTATGGTAATGGCGATTGCGACTAGAGAGATGACATCTCCTGAAACAGTTTGGAGCGGTCAACAGGATGCTATGTCAGTTAGAGATAGTGGATGGATACAAGTATTTGTTGAAAATAACCAAGAAATTTTAGATATGATAATCCAAGGATATAAAATTTCGGAGGACAGCGATGTCTTAATTCCTGTGAATGTATGCTACGACGGATTTTATCTATCACATTTAACTGAAAGAGTTGAAATACCATCTCAAGAAGAGGTAGACGAATTTTTACCAAAATACAAATGTGAGCATATGGCCTACGATCCTAAAAATCCAATGGCAGTAGACCCACTTACTCCAGGTGAAATTTTGATAAGCTATAGAGAAAATCACCTTGAAGCTATGCAAAAGGCAAAGGATGTAATCGAAAGAGTAGATAGAGAATTTGAGGGAAAATTCGGACGCTCTTATGGCGGACTAATCGACACTTATAGATGCGAAGACGCAGAAATAGTAGTTCTTACTATAGGCGCAAATGTAGGTACTACTAGAGTTGCAGTCGATTTGGCTAGAGAAAAGGGAATCAAAGTGGGACTTGTAAAGGTTAGATTTATGAGACCTTTCCCAAATGAAAAAATAGCTGAAGCTTTAGATGGCAAAAAAGGATACGCAGTCATAGATAGAAGTGTTAGCTTTGGATGGAATAGTGGAGTTTTATATCAAGAGGTAAAGGCTGCTGTTAGTGATTTAGGACAAAAGCTTTGTTCAATTCCAGCAGTAGGAGGACTTGGAGGTCTTGATATATCACTAAACCATGTGATGAGCGTTATCGAAGCTTTAGATAATGCTACTAAAGAAGGAAAAAAAGGTCAGCTAGAAACTTTATGGCTTAAATAATTATAGAAAGGAAGAATGAGATGAATTATATAGATAAATTAAAAAATTCTAAGGATTTGGTGACTTCTGGTATGTCTGCTTGCCAAGGCTGTGGAGGAGAACTTTGCTTGAGAAGAGTATTACAAATAGCTGGAGAAAATACAGTCATGGCTATTCCTCCAGGATGTATGGCAGGTGCTGGAGTAGTTGGCTGGAATTTTGATAACGGACTTAAGGTTCCAGTTCACATACCTCTTCTTGATAATACAGCATCATTTTTAAGTGGAGTTTCACAAATGTATCAAAGACAAGGTAGAGATGATGTGAACATAATCGCATTTGCAGGTGACGGAGCGACTGCAGACTGTGGATTCCAATCATTGAGTGGTGCAGCAGAGCGTGGAGAGCATATGCTTTATATCTGCTATGATAACGAAGGATATATGAACACAGGCTTCCAAAGAAGTTCAACTACAACTAAAGGATCTAGAACTAGTACAACTCCAGTTGGAAGTGTGCTTCAAGGAAAATCTCAAGCTAAAAAATACATGCCACTTATAATGGCTATGCACAATGTAGAATATATGGCTACTCTATCTCCATCAAATATGAAGGATTTTGTAGAAAAGATTGAAAAGGGACTTGCAGCTAGCAAGAGAGGATTTGCTTATTTACATATATTCTCTCCATGTCCAACTGGATGGGTTCATTCCTCTGACAAGAGTATAGAGGTAGCTAGAAAGGCAGTTAAGAGCAACTTCTTCCCACTTATTGAATTTGAAAATGGCAAATTAAAAGTCAATGTAGA
>NZ_JAXEWM010000180.1:0-6959 GCF_034113885.1 Intestinibacter sp. | reverse complement strand
GATCTAAATGTATAGCGACTGGTACATCTATATCCTTTAAATATAATTTACATAGATGCGCTACTTCTTCCATTGTTATAAATTTTTCATGCACTTCTGCCCAACCTATTATAAGTGGCATATGAAGTTCTTTACAAGTTTTTATAGCTGCCTTTAATGTATGTTGATCTACCACGTTTGCATGTGGAACTGCATAATTTTTTTCATTTGCAATTTGTAACATTTCTTTAGTATTTACTAACATTTTTATTCCCCCATATTATTTATTTTATTATTAAGTTTCTATATTTTATTGACATTTTCCAAAGTATTTAAGTAAGCATTGTTCTGCTTTTGCATTCCATAAGTGATTGTTTTCTTTTACTATTTCATATAAATCTTTGAATAAATCTGCATGCTTGTTATTTTCATCCTTAGATTTTGCTTCAAAATCGTCTATTGCAGTTAATTCTAAATCTATTCCTGTGTATATTATTTTTTTACCACCAGGTATTTTAGGAAGATTTAAAGTTGTATCTATTACACTATCCATACCTCCTATATGAGTAAGCATAACTGCTGGATTTAATTTTCCTTCATCAGATAATTGTAAGCATTCCTTCATATCATCTACATTTCCACCAGTAGTTCCTAAAACGTGAGCTGATTTATAATGTACATTGTAGAAATTTACATCTGCTTTAAGATTTTTATCAATTGGTCCTGAGAAGAAATTCAAGCAACCATCTTGTCCTAGAATTCTATCTGCCATTTCTATAACCTGTCTTATCGGAGCTAATACTACGACATCATCAAATCCACCTTGTCCTGTTAAATCGATAAGCTTCTTTTCTGCATCTGCTTCTGTCATAGTGTTTACATAAACTATTTCCACGCCTCTATCTTTAGCATATTCCTCTGAGAATATAGATTTTGCTCTGTCTATTCTATCTTGATTTATATCTGTAACTACTAGAGTTGAAGGTTTTTTAGGTCCATTTAACATGTAATCAATTGTTCCAAGTCCCATAGGTCCACAGCTTGCAAGTAAAGCACATTTACCTCCATCTAGTATACCCATCTTATGTTCGTATTTGTATTTTTCTGTGTGATACATTGCATGTGCTCCACCGATTATACAGCTATATGGTTCTGAAAGTGATGCTGCATAAAATCCCCTACTACTATCAAAAGGAATTATACATCCTCTTTCTATTGCCTTATTTGGTATTATTATATAAGTTGCAACTCCTCCACAATTCACAAATGAATAACCGAAAGTTGCCATACTATTATCTATAAATGCTGCTGGTTGTATTGCAACACTTTTACCAACTCGATATTGTTTTTCCCATTTACTTCCTACTTGTCTTATTACACCTGCTGTCTCGTGGCCTACTATTACTGGGTTTATATCTATATCATCGTTTACTCTTTCATGTTCTGCACCTAATTGACATTCTTTATAAGTAGACATACATACACTATCTGTTACTACTTCCATCAAAATTTCATCGTCTTTTATTTTAGGTAATTCAAATTCTTCTAAACGTAAATCATTTTTTCCATAAAGTCTAACTGCTTTTGTTTTCATATTTCTCTCCTTGTTACATTTTTTCATATATGGAATTTATTTCTTTATGTTTTTATAATAATACACTTTTTCAAAAAAAGCAATAAAAAATGTACATTTTTTCATTAAAGAAAATTTGTACATTTTTTATTACTTTTAAATTAATTTTTCTGCTGTCTCTCTATCTGTTATTAAAACGTCGATTAAGTGTCCTTTAAGTCCAGCTTTTATGGATTCAACCTTGTGATTTCCATAAGCTACACCTATCTTTAATGGTATTTCTTTTAATTCCTCTAAAGTAACACCTATTATTCTTTCATCTAGTTCGCTATGGATTGGCTCTCCATTTTTATCATAGGCACGACCTATAACTTCCCCTACTGCATTTTTTTGTCTAAGCTTATCAGCTATCTCTTCTCCATCCTCCATAAGAATGAACAGAGATCCGCTTTTGTCTATAGGTCCCATTCCTAAAATCGCTACATCACATGTTTTAGCCTTTTCAAGTACGCCTTTTACATCTGGTTCATTCATTATAACTTCCTTTGCCTTAGAATTAGACACTACCATCGGCGCTGATAAATTATAATTTTTCGCATTTATTAATTGGCACATTTTTATAGCTAAAAAATTAGAATATGTCAATCTAAGGGATTCCGACTTCTCATCAAATGAATTATTTGTACCTAAAAAAGGTATTACCTCTACGCCTTTTACATTCACTGATTTATTATAACCATCTGCTTCAAATGTTGTTATTAAATTTTTCATAGAACGTCCCCAGTTTATACCTAGCTTCATATTATTTTTCAAAATTCTAGCTAGATATTCACTTGCTTGAACTGAAACAGCGTAATCCTTATTCATACCCTCAGTTTCTACAGCTATCAACACCTCTTTTAATCCAAACTCTTTTTCTATAGATTTTTCAAGGTCTATAGTATTTTCGCTTGGGTAATTAATCTGTATTTTTACTATTCCTTCTTTTTTAGCCCTACTTAAAGTTCTCGAAACAGTCGCCCTAGATATATTTAACTTTTTTGAAATTGCATCTTGGCTCATCTCATCTTTATAGTACATATCAACAACTTTTATCATAAATCTTTCATCTTTACTGCTCAATATTTTCACATCCCTATTCTCAATATATGATCTTCTTTTACTAATTATATATAAAGCTGAAACTTATTGCAATATTGCACAAATGTCAAAAAAACAGGATATGGAGACCCATATCCTGCTAAAAAAGGAGTAACATTGAAAAAATTATCTAGCTTCTAAACTAAACAAACAGTCAGTTTAAACTTCTTCAAGTAAAATTCTACTTGAACTAACTAAATCTTATACTTAAAATATAATCCCTAAACCTTAATTTAATATTACCTAATTATTAAGTTTTTATTAAAATTTTATTTATTATCATATTTCTCCAATTGCCTCAAAAGATCTCTTTCAGAGTTTTTAAACATAAATAGAAATACAATACATAGAATTCCACTTGCAACTAGAATAGATTTTTCCAAGTACATATTGGTCAAAATACCACCTATAGATGCTCCTATAATGAAAAAAAACACTATTCCGTAAGCTTGAGTACTTTTTCTCAGTTTAACCTTATCCTTTTCCACAACTGATATGTATATTTGTTCAGTAGCCGTTCTTAGGTTTCCTGTACACATAGTTGTCGCCAAATTCGTTCCATTTACTTTTCTAAATGCCTCCACTTGCAAAGCGCAGATAAATGAAATAGAAACATTTACAACTACATCGTAGACACCAGTTGGAACAAATGATATTATAAAAAGAATTACTATCTCCGCTCCTATTATAATTTGTCTCCAATGAATAAAAGTAGGTTTTGGTTTTACTCTACTTTTAATCATTTCTGTCAATATTATACCCGCTATAAACGCTATAACTGGAACAAAATGGTATAAAGCTCCCTTAAAGTCAGATTGCGCTAAAGACAATCCTACTAATACAGTATTTCCTGTTTGTGAATTAGAGAAAACCTCGCCTCTACATATGTAAGTATATGCATCTAAAAACCCCCCTACTATAGCAAGCAATGCTCCTAGTCTAAAAGATTCTGACACTTGTTTTTTCTGCTCAACCTGCATATATATGATCTCCCTTCACTTTTTATTTCTATATTTAATTAAATTTTTAACATCTATTACTTAATTATAATTCTTATAATCCTAATTCTTCCTTGCATTCTTTAAATGCCTTTAATGCTAAATCTAAGTCTTCTTTTGTATGACATGCTGAAATTTGTGTTCTAATTCTAGCCTTTCCTTTAGGCACTACTGGATAGTAGAAGCCTATTACATATATACCTTTTTCTAACATTTTTTGAGCGAATTTTTGAGCAACTAAAGAATCCCCTAGCATAATAGGTACTATTGGATGCTCACTTTCGATTATATTTAATCCTATTTTTTTGATGCCTTCTCTGAAGTATTTTGTGTTTTCTTCTAGTCTATCTCTGTATTCTGTACTTTTTGAAAGAATTTCTAAAGTTTTTATACTAGCAGCTGCTATAGAAGGCGCCAATGTATTTGAGAATAGATATGGTCTTGATCTTTGTCTAAGTAAAGCTATTATTTCTTTTCTACCACTAGTATATCCACCACTAGCTCCACCTAGTGCTTTTCCCAATGTTCCTGTAATTATATCAACTCTACCCATTACATTTCTATATTCATGAGTTCCTCTACCGTTTTTCCCCATAAATCCTACTGCATGAGAATCGTCCACCATTACCATAGCATTGTATTTTTCTGCCAAATCACAAATTCCTTCTAGGTCAGCTATTATACCGTCCATAGAGAATACTCCATCAGTTGCTATAACTTTATTTTTTGCTCCTTCTTGATCTGCTTTTATAAGCATTTCTTCTAGAGATTTCATATCGTTATTTTTGTATCTGTATTTTTTAGCCTTTGAAAGTCTAATACCATCGATTATACTTGCATGGTTTAATTCGTCACTTATTATAGCATCTTCAGCAGTTGTTATAGTTTCAAATAAACCACCATTTGCATCAAAGCATGAAGTGTATAATATTGTATCCTCTGTTTGTAAAAATTCACTTATTTTACCTTCTAATTCTTTATGTATTTCTTGTGTCCCACATATAAATCTAACTGATGATAATCCATATCCCCATTTATCGTAGCTTGCTTTTGCAGCGTCGATTATTTCTTGATTGTCTGCTAAACCTAGATAGTTATTTGCACACATATTTACTACTCCACTTGCTTGTGTAGTGTCTATTTTTGATTTTTGTGGAGTTGTTATAACTCTTTCATCCTTCCATAAACCACTTGATTTGATTTCATCTAATATCCCTTGATAATATCCACTATTGTACATAATAGCTCCCCTTTCAATTGCAGTATTCTTTCTACACATTTAGTATATCATAAGCATTTATATATAAAAAAATCTTTATCATTTTTTTCCAAAAACTATTGCAAAATTTTTTTTTTAGTGTAAAATCAATGTTAACTTACTAATTATTTTTAGTTAACATTAATTTAGGAGCAAAATTTTAGGAGGATATATTTTATGAAGCTTTCAACTAGAGAAATTATTTTATGTGGATTATTTGCAGCATTGATATCTGTATTTGCTCAAATATCTATTCCACTACCTTTTACAACTGTACCGCTTACACTACAAATATTCGGTATTGCTATAACTGGACTTATATTAGGGTATAAATGTGGATTTATAGCGACTTTAATATACTTAATCCTAGGAGGAATTGGAATTCCAGTATTCGCTCAATTTTCAGGAGGTGTAGGAGTTCTATTTGGACCAACTGGTGGATTTTTACTTGGATATCCTTTAATGGCATTTATAATAGGATATATTAAAGAAAAATTCAATTCTCATATTTTAACTGCTATTAGCATGGTTGTCGGATTAGCTATTGTATATGCATTTGGTACAATTATGTTCTCTTTTGTAACTGGAAATACAGTAATGCAAAGCCTATTTTATTGTGTAGTTCCTTTTGTATTAGTAGATTTATTAAAATTAGTTTTAGCTGATATAATTGGGGAAACTGTATGTAAGAGGGTATTTTCAAGTTTAAAATTTAACTAATAAAATAAAAAAGCGTATATTTTTTCATCAAAGAAAATTTATACGTTTTTTTAAATTTAACCTTTCGTACTATAAAATTATTCAAACTCCATTTTGTCATCTTCTATTTCATCATATTCTTCCAATTCGTTTAAAATATCTTTATCACATTTTTTAAACATGGCTATAAATACAATTAATAAAATAGCACTCGCAACTAATGTAGCCTTTTCTAAATATATATTAGTAAAAATACCACCTACACATGCTCCTATAATGAAAAAAATTATTATCCCATAAGCTTGAATGCTTGTTTTCATTTTTGATATATCTTTTTCTACAACTGATTTATATATATGTTCAGTACCTGTTCTTAAATTTCCTGTACACATTGTTGTAGCCATATTCAGTCCATTTATTTTTCTAAAAGCCTCCACCTGCATAGCACATACAAATGAAATAGATACGTTTACAACTACATCATAAACTCCAACTGGAACAAATGACATTATAAAAACAACTATTATTTCAGCCCCTATTATAATTTGTCTCCAGTGAAAAAAACTGTGTCTAGGCTTTGCTCTTTTTTTTATTATTTCCGTCAATATTACACCTGCTATAAAAGCTAATACAGGAACAAAATGATAAAAAGCTCCCTCAAAATCAGATTGTGCCAAAGACAATCCTACTAATACAATATTTCCAGTTTGTGCATTAGAGAAAACTTGGCCTCTACATATATAAGTATATACATCTAAAAATCCTCCTACTATAGCAAGCAATGCACCTAATTTAAATGATTCTGACATTTGTTTTTCATGTTCATTTTTCATATATAATCTTCCTCCACTTTTTTATAGTATATTAGGAAACCATATTTATTTAAATATTTTTGCTAAATATAATTTCCGTCATATATCTAAAAATTTATATAATTAAACTTTAGAATTATAATCTTCCAATATTTAGTATAACACTATAATCTATAATATAAAAATTTTATCAAAATTAAACATGTCTAGCATCAAAGTTAATCTCAATAATACAATTTAAATTTAAATAATTATAAGAAAATCTTTATCCTAAAAATCCATAATGTTGATTTTCTTGAAATGCATGACGGAAATTATATTTATCCACAATTTTAAATGTATATAATTTCCTATGCATTATAAAAAAATGGCATCAAAGATGCCACCTTAACTGACATCTAACGGTTGTCAGTTTTTTTGTATTCAAATTTAGATCCGCAATTAGGACATTTTAAAACTGGCATTATTTCATCCTCTAGCGAAGCTATCGCTTTAGAGCT
>NZ_JAXEWM010000179.1:0-8703 GCF_034113885.1 Intestinibacter sp. | reverse complement strand
CTCTCCTCTTCCTTTTTGATTTTTTCTAATTTTTTACTTAAGCTCTTTGCTAAATTTTGAACTGATTTTCTATCATCTTGATTTAGTATATCTATGTATTTTTGATATTCATCTTCTTTTACGCTTTCTATAATCTCTTTAATTTCTTTTACGCTTTTACCTTTCATACATACACCTCTATTTTTATTGATTAATTTCACAAATATTATATCTAAATTTATCATACTCTATAAGTATAATACAAAAAATCGCCAAGTAACTCAATAAAATAAATTACCTGGCGATTTGTATTTTAAACTGCTCTTTCTTCATCTTCCTCGTATTCTTTATTTCTATTCGGTTTTATAAAATACCCAACAATTCCAGCTATAAATGTCGGAAATACCCAACAAAAGCCTAGATTTGCAAGAGGTAGCATTTCTAAAAACGGTACATTTATACCTAAGTCATTACCTGCCATAAGCACACCCATAAATAGAGCTGTATAAGTTGAAAACTTTACTATATTGTCGTTTTCGACGAATTTTTTAAATATAGTCATAACTATTAAAACTATTGTCGCTGGATATATCAGGCTAAGTATTGGAGCTGAAATTTTTATTATAGATTCTACTCCTAAATTAGATATAACTAAACTGAATATACATACTCCTACTACTAATTGCTCGTATTTTAATCTTCCGTTTGTTGCCTTTGAGAAATACTCCGCTGTAGCTGATGTTAGACCTATAGCTGTTGTCAAGCATGCTAAGCTAACTATTAAAGATAATATTATTTTCCCCGGTGTCTTGAGTAAAGCACTTGTTATTGCAACTATTAAAGATGACTGAGAAACATTTACATCGTATACAGATGATACTGTAGCCCCAAGATATGTAAGCCCACCGTATACAACTGTAAGACCTATCGCAGCTACAACTCCTGCTTTTAGAAGTATATCTATTCTGTCCTTTTCTTCTTTATATCCTTTTTGTGCTAGGCTCTTTATTAAAACAGCCGATAAGCATATAGCTCCTAACGCATCTAATGTCTGATAACCTTGCAGTATTCCTTCGCTGAATACATTTTGTATAGCTGCTTTATCTATATTTCCTATTGGATTTATTATTCCTACAGCTATTATCAGTAATAAACAGACTAATAACGCAGGTGTCAGATAAGATCCTATTATATCTACTACTTTAGATGGTTTTATAGTTAAAAGTAGTGTTATGCTAAAGAAAATTATCGAAAATAGTATAGGATTGAAATTAGGCATAAGCGATACTATACCCATCTCAAAAGTCGTAGCAGCAGTTCTAGGTATAGCTAGAAGCGGTCCTAGACATATCATTATAGAAGCACCTAAAATCAGTGCAAATTTCTTTCCTGCTCTTTTAAATACTATTTCTGTATCCCCATTTGATTTAGCCGATGCTAATATCGCAAGCAATGATAATCCCACATCGGCAAGTATAAACCCTAAAAATCCTATTAAGAATTTTTCCCCAGTTATTACTCCTAAATACGGTGGAAATATTAAATTCCCTGCACCAAAGAACATCGCAAATAGGGCAAAACCAGTTATAATTATGTCTTTATTTTTTGTCGTCATACTATTCCTCCTATGATGTCTCGTTGATTAGTCTATTATACCTAGGTTTTATATAATAGTCAATAAAATTAAAATATATTTAATATTTTAATTTTACTGATAATTTTATATCTATAGCAAAATCAACATTGTAAAGCATCAAGGAATAAAAAAAACCGGCTTTAAAATTTTTATTTAAAACCAGCTTACATTTATTCATCTATTTTATATCTTCAGGAACTTCTAGAGTTATTTTTCCTATTTTACCTTCTCTAAATTCATTTAAAACAGTTTTTGCTATTCTAGTATAGTCAAGTTCATTTTTACCTAAGATAAATCCTCTTTTTCTTCCTATCATCTCCATAGTTTCTAGAGGCTCTTCACCTAGAGAATCTAATTTGTATCTAGCTTTTAACTTCTCTGGTTCTATCTCAGACATCTTTTCTATGAATTTTAACCCTAAAGTATCTATATCTAGTATTTCGTCCTTTATAGCCCTTGTAAATGCTAAATTTAAAGCTATATTTTGATCCTCGAACTTAGGCCAAAGTATACCCGGTGTATCTAAAAGCTCTAAGTCTCCTTTAAGTTTTACCCATTGTTTTCCTTTTGTCACACCTGGTCTATCTCCAGTTTGTGTACTTTTTCTTCCTGTCAATTTGTTTATAAGTGAAGATTTTCCGACATTAGGTACTCCTACTATCATGACTCTTATCGCTCTTTGCTTTCTTCCTTTTTCTTTTAGGGCATCCATTTTTTCTTTAGTTACGTTTTTACATTCTTCTACTATTTTATTTACTCCGCTTCCCTTTAGAGTATCTACTGGTATAGCCTTTATGCCCTTGCTTTGGTAGTAACTGATCCATCTGTTTAATTTATTTTTATCTGATAAATCGCTTTTATTTAAAACTACTACTCTAGGCTTGTTTTTAGCTAGTCTATCTATGTCAGGATTTTTACTGCTTAGTGGTATTCTGGCATCTAAAAGCTCTATAACGACATCTACAAGCTTTAAGTTGTTTTGAACCATTTCCTTTGTCTTTTTCATATGCCCTGGATACCAGTTTATATGTAGATTGTCATCTCTTAAATATTCATCGTATTCTCTTGTCATTTTCTCATCTCCTTTTTTAATTATTTTCCGTTTAATTTATAATTATTTATATTATTTCCGATAATCTATGTATTATAAATATATTTTCCCATATAAGACAAAAAGGAAAGCTCTAACGAGATTTCCTTTTATCTTAATAAAGACTTATTATCTTTTATTTCTTGCTTCTTTAACTTTAGCAGCTTTACCAGTTCTAGTTCTTAAGTAATTGATCTTAGCTCTTCTTACTTTACCTCTTCTAGTAACTTCGATTTTTTCTATTTTTGGTGAATGAACTGGGAAAGTTCTTTCTACACCAACGTTGAAAGATATTTTTCTTACAGTGAAAGTTTCTCTATTTCCTCCACCTTGTCTTTTTATTACAACACCTTCAAATACTTGTATTCTTTCTCTTTTTCCTTCTATGATCTTAACGTGTACTTTTACAGTGTCCCCAGGTCCAAAGTTAGGAACTTCGTTTTTTAATTGTTCTTGTTCTAAAGCTTTTATTAATTCGTTCATTTTTCCTCCTAATATTTCATAGACGTTCTTAATTACTGACCAATGTAAAAAGAGGAACGCCCGTAGTCTCGACTTTACCTATTATACTATAAAATATTATTTCTTACAATACTTTTTATATAAATCTTTTCGTCTTTTTTTAGTGATTTCAATAGACTGTTCTTTTCTCCACTCGTCTATTTTTTGGTGGTTTCCAGACAGTAAAATATCTGGAACCTTAAGCCCCATAAACTCTCTAGGTCTAGTATATTGAGGGTATTCTAATAGATTATCTTCAAATGATTCATCCTCAAACGATTCGTTTTGATTTAATACCCCTGGAATGAGTCTAGCCACAGCATCTACTAGTATAAGTGCAGGAAGCTCTCCTCCAGTAAGCACATAATCTCCTACTGATATCTCATCTGTAACTATCAAATCTATTATTCTCTCATCTATACCTTCGTAATGTCCACAAAGTAAAATAATATCCTCTTCTCTAGAAAATCCCTTTACTATGCCCTGTTTTAAAACCCTACCCTTAGGAGTCAGATAGACAACTCTAGGGTTTTGTATATTATGAGTCTCTACTATATGCTTATATGTATCGTAAATAGGCTGAGGAGTCATAAGCATCCCTGCTCCTCCACCAAAAGGATAATCATCGACCTTTTTGTGCTTATTTGCCGAAAAATCTCTAATATTGTAGATAAACACCTCGATTATTCCCTTTTCTATCGCTCTTTTCATTATGCTCTCACCAAAGTAAGAATTAAATATCTCTGGAAAAAGCGTCATTATATGAAATCTCATTTTATCACCTAATCAAGCATTCCCTTTATAGGATCTATTATCATTTTGTTTTCGTCTAAATCTATAGTTGGAACGAATTTTTCAACTGATGGTATTAAATATTCCTTTTCTCCAGATGATACTACATACACGTCGTTTATAGCATGTTGTAAAACGTCCTTAACAACTCCTATTTTTTCGCCATCTATCGTAAAAACATCTAGTCCAATTAAATCAGCCACGAAAAATTCGCCTTCTTCTAATTCTACAGATTCTTCTCTAGGAATATACATATTTTTAGTCTTTAATCTCTCCGCTAAATCTATAGAGTCGATATCTTTTATTTTCATTATTACCATATTGCCTTTATATCTAACTCTTTCGACCTCGTATTTATTATTTAGACTCTTTTCTGTATAAAAATACTCTAAATCGTCAAAACGATATATATCGTCTGTATATGGGTAAACACGCACTTCACCCTTTAGACCTTGTGTATTTACTATTTGTCCAACTCTAAAAACAGTTAATTTTTCAGTCATTTTATCACCTCTTTTGTCATTTTTATTATATACAAAAAGGACTAGGTATATACCTAATCCTTTTTATACTATCTCAAGAGAAACCTTAAGGTGCTCTTTATTTCCAGCAGATTTTAACACAGTTCTAATAGCCTTAGCTATTCTACCTTGTTTTCCTATAACCTTGCCCATATCATCTTGAGAAACTGTAAGCTTTAGGATTATTTCACCCTTTTTCTTAGTTTCTTCAATGCTCACCTCATCAGGATTATCAACTAGAGCTTTGACAATATCTAATACTAGCTCTTTCATATTTTCCATCTCCTAAAATGTTACATATAAACTAATTTTAGTTTATTATTTTTCTATTATTCCTTGGCTTTGTAATAATTTTTTAACTGTATCTGTAGGTTGAGCTCCAACTTTTAACCATTTGTTAGCTTTTTCATCGTTTATTTTTATTTGTTTTGGTTCAGATACTGGATTGTAATATCCTATTTCTTCTATGAATTTTCCATCTCTTGGTGCTCTAGAATCTGCAACTACTATTCTGTAGAAAGGTTTTTTATTAGCACCCATTCTTTTTAATCTTATTTTAACTGCCATTTTATATACCTCCGAAAATTTTTCTATTTTAGTTTTTTAATTTATTTATTTAAAGAAAGGAAGCCCTGGAAAACCGCCTCTTTTCTTCATACCCTTACCACCAGAAGTAAACATCTTCATCATCTTTTTCATTTCGTTTAATTGTTTTATTAGTTTATTTACTTCCTGTACACTTGTTCCACTACCTCTTGCTATTCTTCTCTTTCTAGATGCATTTAGTATTTGTGGATTTCTTCTTTCTTCAATCGTCATAGATTGTATTATGGCTTTTATTCTGTTCATTTCCTTGCCATTCATATCTACATCGCCTATTTGATTTTTTAAATCTCCCATTCCTGGAATCATTCCAAGGATTTTTTCCATAGAACCCATCTTTTGGATTTGCTCCATTTGGTCTAAGAAATCTTCAAAATCAAATTCTTGCTTTTTAAGCTTAGCTCCTAGCGCTTTGGCTTTTTCCATGTCCATTGTCTCTTGAGCCTTTTCAATTAGACTAAGGACATCTCCCATACCTAATATTCTAGAAGCCATTCTGTCTGGATGGAAAGGCTCTAAATCATCTAGCTTTTCACCCATACCTATGAATTTTATAGGTTTTTGTGTTACAGCTCTGATTGAAAGTGCTGCCCCACCTCTAGTATCACCATCTAATTTAGTAAGTACAACCCCGTCGATACCTAAAATCTCATCGAAGCTCTCAGCAACATTGACTGCATCTTGACCTGTCATTGAATCTACTACTAAAAGTATTTCATGCGGTTTGACTTCTGCTTTTATAGATTTTAATTCATTCATCAATTCTTCATCTACATGAAGACGTCCTGCTGTATCTATTATAACTAAATCATTGTTGTTTTTTATAGCATGACTAAGTCCTGCCTTTGCAATATTAACTGGGTTTTCTTTGTCGCCCATATTAAATACTTCTATACCTAAATTTGAACCGACAACCTCTAATTGTTTTATTGCAGCTGGTCTGTATACGTCACAAGCTACAAGCAGTGGTTTCTTTCCTTGTTTTTTGAAATATCCACCGATTTTACCAGATGTAGTTGTCTTACCTGCCCCTTGCAATCCTACCATCATTATAATTGTAGGTGGTTTAGAAGATATTGAAATTTTACTTTGAACATCTCCCATTAAAGCAGTAAGCTCTTCATTAACTATTTTTATAACATGCTGTGCTGGAGTTAAGCTCTCCATAACCTCTTGCCCAACACATCTCTCTTGCACCTTTTTTACAAAATCTTTTACGACTTTAAAGTTTACATCAGCTTCGAGTAATGCAAGTTTTACTTCTCTCATAGCTGCCTTTACATCTTTTTCTGTAAGTTTTCCTTTTGATTTTAACTTACTAAGAGCACCTTGCAATTTATCAGATAAACCTTCAAATATCATTTTAACAACTCCCTACATATTTCTTCTATATTTTCTAGCTTAGGGATTAAATCAGCACAATCTCTATTGTGCAATAAATTTTCTTTAATGTCAATAATTTTCTCCCCAATAGACTTAAGGAATTTTTCTTGGTCTTTTGCCTTAGATACTAAATGTAGTTTACTCTCGTATTCTCTAAGTATTTTCTCTGAACGCTTTAATGTGTCGTAAACCCCTTGTCGTGATACTCCTAAGTTCTCGCTGATTTCTCCTAAAGAATAATCTTCTTCATAGTAAAGAGACACCATTTCTCGTTGTTTGTCAGTAAGTAATTCCTTGTACTGCTCAAACAATAATCCAATTTCAACCATTTTTTCTATGTTCATAATAATCACTTCCAAGACCTTACTGTAAAGGTTCTTTACTTTACACATTGTATTTTATATCAAATAAATACTATTGTCAACATTTATTTTACGCTAAGTTTAACCGAATAAAGCATCTACAAATGATTTAGAATCAAAATCCTGTAAATCCTCCATTTGTTCTCCTACACCTATTAATTTTACAGCTACATCTACTTCTGATTTAACAGCTAGGATAACTCCTCCCTTTGCTGTTCCGTCTAATTTAGTAAGAACAAGCCCTGTTATATCACAAACTTGTTTGAAGCTCTTTGCTTGTGATACGGCATTTTGTCCAGTTGTAGCGTCTACTACTAATAGGACTTCTTTTTTAGCCTCTGGGTATTCTCTATCTACTATTTTAAATACTTTTCCTAACTCGTTCATTAGGTTTGATTTATTGTGTAGACGTCCTGCTGTATCGCAAATTAATACATCTACACCTCTAGCCTTAGATGCCTTTATAGCGTCGAATATTACTGCTCCTGGATCTGCACCCTCTTGGTGTTTGATTAAATCTACATTACATCTATTTGCCCATACTTCCAATTGATCTATAGCTGCTGCTCTAAATGTATCTCCAGCTGCAAGAAGTACTTTCTTTCCTTCTTTTTTGTATCTATATGCAAGCTTACCTATAGTAGTAGTTTTTCCTACACCATTTACACCTACCATAAGTATTATAGTTGGACTATGTGATGCGTCTAGTTTAGTATCATCCTTTGATAAAATTTCTTCAACTATCAATTTTAATTCTTCTCTTACATCTTGTGGGTCAGTTATTTTCTTGCTTCTTATAGCATCTTCTAGTTTTTCCATTATTTCCATAGTAGTGTTTACACCTACATCAGCAGTTATTAAAACTTCTTCTAAATCCTCTAGAAGCTCTTCGTCTACCTTAGTGTAAGATTTTAATACCTCATCTACTCTATCTGTTATTCCTTGTTTTGCCTTTGTTAGACCTTGCTTTAATCTATCGAATAAACTGACTTTCTTTGGTTGTTCTTCTATTTGCTCAGCTTCTTCAACATCTTGAACTGTTTCTTCTTGCAAATCACAAGCTTCATTTAAAGGCTCCTCTATAGCCTCTTCAATTTCTTCTTGAACTTCTATTTCTTCTACTTCTAACTCTTGTGTAGCAGCTTCTTGTTCTAACTCTTCTACTGGTTCTTGAGTTTCTTCTACTTCTTCAACTTGTGGTAGTACTTCTTCTACAACTTCTTGTTCTTCTTGTAAGTCATCTTCTTCTATCAATTCTTCACTTACATTTTCCACTTCTTCTTTTACTTGTTCTTTTTTATTTTTTCCAAAATTAAAAAGTTTTTTAAACATATTCTTCCTCCATTTTACACTATGTCTGCCATTTTATGTGCTTCCTTAAGATTTAGGCTGATAACCTTTGATATTGCTTTCTTTTCCATAGTTACACCGTAGATATAGTCGGCAGCCTCCATTGTACCCCTTCTATGTGTCACCGCTATGAATTGAGTATCCTCTGATAATTCTTTTAAATACTCTCCAAATCTAAATATATTGGCATCATCTAATGGCGCTTCAATTTCATCTAATATACAGAAAGGTGTCGGTTTTGCCAGTATTATCGCGAATAATATACTTATAGCTGTAAGTGCCTTTTCTCCTCCTGATAGAAGGTTTAAGTTTTTCATCTTCTTGCCAGGTGGTTTCGCTGTGATCTGTATATCACTTTCAAGTATATTTTCTTCATCTACAATAGTCAGCTCTCCTTCTCCTCCTCCAAACAACCTTTTATATACATATTTGAAATTTTCATTGACCTTTTTAAATTGTTCTTTAAATTGAGTCTTCCTATTCACT
>NZ_JAXEWM010000178.1:0-29395 GCF_034113885.1 Intestinibacter sp. | reverse complement strand
GCAGTCGATTTTAATATAGACATGAGTTTTAATTGTAGTGAAATTGGGACTATGATAAGTGATTATAGGAGAAAGTATTGTATTTAATAGATTAGATCCAATTATTGATTTAGGTATTACCTATGGTATATTTAGCGACTTGGACAATGTTTTAAAAATAAGCAACAAGATATTTGAAGAGATTTTATATAATTATATGATTTCTAAATTATCTACTAAAGTACAAGATATGAGTTTGTATAATTTTAAAAATTCATTTATAACAGATGAAGGCGGACTCGATATAGAAGAAGTTCTTCGTAAATTCCAACAATATATGAAAGAAAATTACTCTTCATTAGATAGCAAATTTATTGAAAGAGAGGGAAGGCTTATATTTATGGCTTTTTTAACACCTATAGTAAATGGTGTAGGATTTACATTTAAAGAAGTTCAAATATCTGAGGAAAAAAGACTTGATATAGTAGTTATTTATAATAATTTTAAATATATAATAGAGCTTAAAATTTTTAGAGGTAAGAAATATCATGAGCAAGGTATAAATCAGCTAGTGGATTATTTAGATATAAATAGTTTAGAGAAAGGATATTTAGTTGTATTTAATTTTAATAAAGATAAAGAATATAAAGAAGAAAATATACCTGTAGATAAAAAAGAAATATTTACAGTATTTGTATAAAATTGATCGAATAAAAATAATATATTTTAAAAAATATTTGTTTATGACATATAAAACAGGGTATAAATAAAATATAAATTAATAATCAATTAAAATTATTTATAAAAATGTTTTTAAATAAGAAATATGGGTATATATAATACCAAGATAAAGAAATTTATAATATTAGGAGGAATTTAACTATGAAAAAATGGGTTTGCCAAGTATGTGGATATATATATGAAGGAGAAGCTGCACCAGAAGAATGTCCAGTGTGCCATGTAGGAGCAGATAAATTTGAAGAAATGAAAGGCGAAATGGTATGGGCTGACGAACATAGAATAGGTGCTGCTAAAGGAGTAGACGAACAAGTAGTAGAAGATTTAAGAGCTAACTTTGTTGGAGAATGTACAGAAGTAGGAATGTATTTAGCAATGAGTAGACAAGCAGATAGAGAAGGATATCCAGAAGTAGCAGAAGCATATAAGAGAATAGCTTTCGAAGAAGCAGAACATGCTGCAAAATTTGCTGAATTACTAGGAGAATGTGTAGTAGCAGATACTAAAGAAAACTTAAGAGTAAGAGTAGATGCAGAATACGGTGCTACAGATGGAAAATTAAAATTAGCTAAGAGAGCTAAAGAACTAGGATTAGATGCTATACATGATACAGTTCATGAAATGTGCAAAGACGAAGCTAGACACGGTAAAGCATTCTTAGGATTATTACAAAGATATTTCGGATAAGTATTAATATCGTATAGACATTAATAAAATATATTTAAATAAAAACTAAAAATCTTACAACTAATTTGAAATACAATTAGCTGTAAGATTTTTTATGTGTTTTATTAAATCTAAAATACTGGTACGATTACACCTTTGTAGTTTTCTTCTAAGAATTTTTTAGATTTTTCACTAGTTAAAACCTTTTTAAGAACTTGTATTTTTTCGCTGTCCTTGTCTTCTGTTCTACTTACTAGTATATTTGTGTAAGTTCCATCTATTTTAGGGCAGTAGATGCTGTCTTTATTTGCGTCTAAATTAGCAGCGACCGCGTAGTTTCCGTTTATAAATGCGCAAGTTACATCGTTTAAAAGTGATGGAAGCTGTGCTGCATTTGCTTCTATAAATTCTATGTTTTTAGGATTTTCCACTATATCCTTTACACTTGGGTTGTCTACACCATCTTTTAATTTTATTAAATTTAATTCGTCTTGTAGGTATTGTAGAGCTCTTGAACCATTTGTAGGATCGTCAGGCAATGCGAACTTGTCACCAGATTTTAATTCATCAATAGATTTAATTTTGTAAGAATATACAAATAGAGGAGATTCGTATAGTCCTACTACAGGTGATAATTTATATCCCTTTTCTTCTATTGCTTTGTTTAAATAAGGTTCGTGTTGGAATAAATTGGCGTCAATTTCACCGTTGTCTAGTGCTTCGTTTGGAAGATTGTAATCGTCGAATATAGTTATTTCAAGCTCGTAGCCTTCAGCCTTTATATCGTCTTTTAGATATTCGAATAGATCTCCACCTGGAACTTGTGTAGCCCCAACTCTTATGACATTGTCGTCCTTTTTAGAAGAACACCCTACTGTAAGTGATAATACTGTTACTAAGCATAGTAAAATAGATAATAATTTTTTTGATTTCTTCATGATAAGAAATTCCTCCTTCTGTTGTTTAAAAATTTTAAATAAGTCTATGTCGTTTAATTATCTTAAAATAAAGAATTTAGAAAAACTAAGAAAATTAAAAGGTCTGAGTATAAACTCAGACCTAAAATTATCAGTTTATACTTATCTTTCAGCATAATGCTGCAGGATTTAGCACCGTATATATAATATATATTGGTTGCCGGGTTTCATAGGGCCAGTCCCTCCACCGCTCTTGATAAGACTTATTTAATTTATGGTATGAAGTATATTAGATTTTATTTTGTATGTCAACTTAAAAAATATATAATTATATAAAATCTTTTTAATATTCAGATAAAGCTTCTCTTATACAATTGATGTATTCAAAAAATAAATCTGTTTTATTAGATCTATTTGATTTTTTTAAATTGCCGTCTTTAAAGAAAAGTCGTCTTTGGGCGAGTGTTATCTCTAGCTGGCATCCAGCCTTTGACAAACCTCTATTTACGATATTATTTTTAGTTGTACCGTCTATTCCTGCATGTGGTTTTGCTACTTTAAAGCCTTTTTTTGTGAGGCGATTTTCGACCTTTTTTCCCAGCTTTTTATCTAGACCACCTATATATGTCACGGGTTTATCTCCTTTTGCACCGTGTATGGAAATTACCTTTTCGGATTTAGCGATTAATTTGTCTGCATTTGGTTCATCGAAGTTGCTGCTAGTTATATGCAGTATTAGATTTTTACTGTTTTTAAGACCTTCGAATTTATATAGATTGTAGATATTGCCTGCTATTTCTTCTGCAATTTCTGAGGTACCAGGTTCTATATTGCCACCGTGAATAGATATGCATGTAGTTTTAGAATTTACGTATTTTACTGTGATTTTGTAATCTATATTTCGGACTTCTTTTTTAGATAATTCATCGTAATTTTTGTATGTGTCGACCATTTATTTTACTTCCTTTCTGATATTATTTTCGATTTCGATAACAATATTTTATCATTAAAAGTAAATTTATGCTCTATTATAATAGTTTTGCTATAATTAAATTATTAAAATAAATTTTAAAAATTGGGGGAATTGTCGTTGAGAAAAGAAAATTTTAATTTTAAATCTGCAAATAAAAAAACTGATATATATACAACTATGTGGCTGCCAGATTCAGAGCCAACTGCCATTTTACAAATTGCCCACGGTATTACAGAGCATATGGGAAGATATGAAGATCTTGCAAAATATTTTGTAGATAAAAATATAGCTGTAGTAGGAATTGATTTATTGGGACACGGTCATTCTGTATATAGCGAAGAAGAAAAATCGTATTTTGGCGAAGAGGGAAGCTGGAATTTAGTTGTAAGCGACCTACATACTTGTAAGGAAAAGGTCAAAGAAAAATTTTCTAATATTCCATATGTACTAATGGGATTTTCACTTGGATCATTTTTAGTTAGAACATATCTTTCAGTGTACCATGAAGATGATATAGACGCTGCTATTTTGATGGGAACAGGTCAAAAGCCAGGACTTGTTTTGAAGGTAATTTATAAATTAGTCAAAAGAGAAGGTAAGAAAATAGGAGAAAATAATTCAAGCACTTTTATAAAAAAATTATCCTTTGACAGCTATAACAAGGTATTTTCTCCTAATAAAACCGACTGTGATTGGCTTTGTTCAGATGGAAAGTCTTTAGAGGATTATTTAAACGATGAATTATGCTATAGAGAAATATCAGCTGGGCTTTTTAGGGAATTGTTAGGCGGTATGATTTTTACATCTAATATGAACAATATTAAAAAAATAGACTCAGATATGCCGATATTATTGATTTCAGGAGGGGACGATCCAGTAGGAGATCAAGGTAAGGGTATTGATATGACTAAAAATTCACTTGAAAAAGCAGGTATAAAAAAAGTTGATGTCAAGATATATACGGGATTGAGACACGATATTTTACATGAAGCTTGCAGGGAAGAAGTTTATGAATATTTATATAAATGGATAATAGGAAATATAAAAATGTAATAAATCTGTAATAATTGCAATGTAAAATAGTATAAGAATTAAATTTTATATTATTGATTATAGGAGGAGTTTTATGGATTATATACTTTATTTTTTCATATATTCATTTTTAGGGTGGATTTGTGAGAGTATATATTGTTCTTGCTTGCAAAAGAAAATAGTAAATAGAGGATTTTTAAACGGACCTATATGCCCTGTTTACGGAATAGGAGCGCTGATTGTAATTACGGGATTGTGGTCTTATAGAGACAATATGATGGCAGTTTTTGTGTTGGGATTTATTTTAACCTCTATACTTGAATATGCTACAGCTACAGTTTTGGAAAAATTATTTCACGCTAAGTGGTGGGATTACTCAAATTACAAATTCAATATACATGGAAAGGTATGTCTGTTGAATTCTACTATGTTTGGATTTTTAAGCTTATTTGTAATTGAAATTTTACATCCATCTGTCATAGATTTATTGAGCAGAATAAATAGTACTGTTTTATACGTATTTTTGGTACTTGCAGTAGCTACTACAATAGCAGATTTAGCTGCTACAGTAAAGGCGTTAAATACTTTAACAGTCAAGGTAGATGTACTTTATAATATAGTTGAGGATATGAAAAAAATTCATGCCAAGCTTAAATTATACGAAGATGAAGAATTTATACGCAGATTAAAACAAGGTCCAGATGAAATGATTGAAAGAATGAAAGCGTTGAAAATCAACGAGGTTCAATTGCAATCAATACTAGATGAAATGGACATGGCATTTGATGAAAAGCTAGACGAAATGCAGTTGAAATTTAAATCTTTAAAGGAAAAAGCTTATATACATAGAAGATTATTAAATGCGTTCCCAAATATGAGATCTATAAAATCTAAAAAAAGAGATGTACACTTCCAATATATTAAAAATCTTTTAAAGGACAAAACTAAATATTAAAACCGTTTAAACCTCAAATAGATATAGTATCGATTGATTTGAGGTTTTTTTATAATGCATAGGAAATTATATTCCTTTGAAATTTTGGATAAATATAATTTCCGTCATGCATTTCAAGAAAATCAACATTATGGATCTTTAGAATAAAGATTTTCTTATGAATATTTGTATGGTAAACTTTAATAAACAGAATATTTACAAAAATGGGGGAAGAGTTATGGATATATTTAAAATACTAGATATAGAAAAGACAAAAGACAAAATGGCGATAAAACAGGCTTATTTAAGTAAATTGAGCGAGACAAATCCAGAAGACAAACCAGAAGAATTTATGATGCTTAGAGAGGCTTATGAAAAGGCTTTAGAGTATGCAGATATGGACGAGGATATAGAAGATAATTACGAAGAAGACGATATTTTCGGGCATGAAAATGAAGATATAAATATTTGGCTTAAAAAGGTAGACGAGGTATACAGAAATTTTAAAACTAGAAACGATGAAAATGCATGGAAAGAGCTTTTAAAAGACGATGTTTGCCAAAATATAGATACTAAAAACGACGCCAGAGAAATGCTTTTGGTGTATTTTATGAAAAATTACTACCTTCCATCAAATATACTAAGACTTTTAAATGGATTTTTTAATTTTATAGATGATTTAAATGAATTATATGAGGATTTTCCTAGTGAGTTTATAGACAATATAATCGTAGATGGAGTCAAGTACGACGAGTATCCGTCTTATAGCTTGTTTGAAATAGACGAAGAGCTCGACTATGATGGTTTTTTACGTGATTTTTATAAGATGAATGGATATTATAGAGATGGAAAGCTAGATGAGGCTATAGAACTAGTTGAAAATCTAAAATTATCAGAGGTAAAGCATCCTGAGTTAGATCGAAAAGAAGCTTTTATTTACTATAATATGGGAGAGTTAGATAAGGCCTGGGAGGTAATATCAGAGGTACAAAAGAAGTACAACCATCATATGGATTTAAATTTATTAAAAGGTATGATTTTAATTGATAAAGAGGAATACGAAGAGGCAAAACCTTATTATGAAGAGGCCTTAAAGGAAGACTCTGAAAACTTTGTTGCAGTAGAAGGATTGTGTAGAATTTATGAAAATGAAGGTAAGCTAATAGAGGCAAGAGACTTGATTACAAATCTTCATTTAAACGGATACAAGGATGACGATACAGAAGAGCTGTTTACAGACTTAGACAAGAAAATTATAGAAGAATTTGAGCAAAAATCAAATATAGAAGCCTTAGATAAGATGTATTTGCTACAAATTGCCGATACATATTTTATGGAGGAAAATACTGAAAAATCTATGGAGGTCATGGAACTTATAGACCTTGAAAACGAAATAGATGTATTTTATTACTATATGCTGAGCAAAATTTATTTGGATATGAAAAAATACGATAAATCCCTGGAGTATTTAAAATTATGGGAAGAGTCAATAAAAAATAGCTCAAAAGAGAAATTAGAAAAAATCAACCATAGATGTACTTCTATGCATGAGCTATATATATGTAAATCTATTTTTGACTGGGAAAGAAAAAATAGCAGAAGTGCATTACAAAATATCGACAAGGCACTAGAAATAAAACCAAAGAGTATAGCTGCTTTAACTACAAAGCTTAGAATTTTATTTTTAAATGAAAGATATGAGGATGTTGTAAAGTTAAGCGACAAAATTATAGATATATGTCCTAGATACAGAATTTCGTATATGTATAAAATAGAGTCTCTATACAAGTTTGGGCTTTATTCAGAATCATTTAATGCTTGCGATGAAATGTTAGAGATGGGTTCTTACTATCTATTTGCATATATTTATAAGATAAATATACTTATAGAAGTCGATGAAATAGATGATGCAAAAGATATTATTCAGTTTTTACGCGACGAGGAGGTTGAATGTGCTGATTTAGATTATTTTGAGGCATGTATAATCAGAAAAGAAGGCGATATAGAAGAAGCTAAAAAGCTATATAAGGATTTAATAGAAAAATTAGAAAATAAAGAATGTGAAATTGAATTTGCGACAGATTTATATCTATACTATATTGAGATGATTTTCTATACTAATGACGAAGATGAAATTTTAGAGCTTTGTGAAAAGGGACTAAAATACGACGAGAAAAATCAAGGATTGCTTTACTATAAGGCGTTGGCTCTATACTATAAGGACGAGTTAGATGATGCGAAGGCTATATACGAGTATTTAGATGAAATATATCCAGACAATAGCTATTCAAACCAAAAGCTAGGTGATATTTACAGAGAAAAGGGAAATTACCACAAGGCCTTAGAATACTACAATAAGCAAATTGAATTAAATTACGATATAACAGATTATTTTAGAAGAATTGAATTAAACTTCGACATGTTCAATATGGACGATGTATACGAGGATTTGATTTATCTAGAGAGAAATTTACCTAATCACCCTGGAGTATATATAGATTTTGGACATTACTACAATATTTTGGATCAGCCTGAAAAATCATGTGAATATCTTTTAAAGGCAAAGGAGATATATGAAGAAAGCGATGAATACGAAGAGCCTGATCAGTTGAGCTATGATTTGGCGACAGTATACGGAAAATTAGGAAAGACAGAGAAAGCCATCGAGTATTTTATGGAAAATTACAAAAAAACAGATGATATAGATGCATTAGAGCAAGTGTACAATAAATATGTGACTTCTGGTCAGTTTGAAATGGCTAAAGGTATTTTGCAAGAAATTATAAAGGAAGAAGGTCTTTCAAACTTGAGCTTCGATTATTTTCAGCGTATGGGAGATATGAATTGGGAGATGAGAAATATAAAAGAAGCTGTGAAGTATTATTCTCTTATAATAAAACCAGATACTGACCAAAAAAGAGAAAAGGCAAGACTACTGTACTATACAGGAAATAGCAAAAAAGCATTGAAATTGATAACAGATGTGATAAACGAGTTGGAATATAGACAAGACAACAGATATAATTATTTAATTGCTGCTAAAATTTGCTTGGATATAAACCAAATCGAAAAGGCAAAAAACTACGCCAATAAGATACTTAAGTATATGCCTATAAGTAGTATAGAATCAAAATTAGATCAAAAGGCATATGGATATAAATTTATAGGAGAGGTGTACACTATATTGGGAGAATATGAAAAAGCTGAAAATTATTTAAAACAAGCTTTGGATACTCCTAGATGTGCTATATGCTATGATGTAACTTGTATAGATGCTCTGTATGGTTTAGCTTATTTAGAATATTGTAGAGGAAATATAGAAGTTTGCAGAAATTATTTACAAGAAATACTTAAATACAATTGTTCAGATAAAGATGCAATTGGACTAGCTTATAAAATAGGGATTTTATAAAAATTGAGGAGAGACGACATTATGATAATAGGAATTGACTTAGGAACTACAAACAGCTTAGCCTGTTATTTCGATAAAAATCAGACAAAGATGATACCAAATAGATTGGGAGAAAATCTCACTCCTTCAGTCGTGAGCATAGATGAAGACGACAATATATACGTCGGAAAGGTCGCAAAGGAAAGAAAAATACTATATCCTGACATGACGGCAGATGTGTTTAAAAGAAGTATGGGGACTAATAAAGAATTTGTTTTAGGCGATAAAAAGTTTAAGGCGGAGGAATTATCGTCTTTTGTATTAAAATCCTTGAAGGAAGATGCTGAGGTATTTCTTCAAACAAAGGTCGAAGAGGCTATAATAAGTGTACCTGCGTACTTCAACGACGACCAAAGAAAGGCTACAAAAAAAGCTGGGGAGCTTGCAGGCCTTAAGGTAAATCGTATAATAAACGAGCCTACAGCTGCAGCAATAGCATATGGAATAGACAAAAGAGACGAAAATACTAGATTTTTAGTGTTTGACTTAGGTGGAGGAACATTTGATATTTCAATTTTAGAGAAGTTTAAAAACATAATGGAGGTAAGGGCAGTAGCAGGAGATAACTTCATAGGTGGAGAGGATTTTACAGAGGTACTTTATAGACTTTTCATAAATAAAGTAGGTATTGACGAAGAAAAGCTAGACAAAAAAACTCTATCTCGTATAAGAAAGCAATGTGAAAAGGCAAAGCTTGAGTTTTCAAACAAAAAGACAGTTATCATAAAATGCAATGTAGAAGATGTGCCTTACGAGACATCGGTAAATATAGACGATTATGAAAAATCATGTGAGCTCCTTTTAACTAAAATTAGAAAGCCTATAGAGAGAAGTTTAAAGGACGCCAAGATAAAATTAAATCAAATAGACGAGATAATTTTAATAGGAGGGGCTACAAGACTTCCTATAATTAGAAAATTTGTAGGAAAAATATTTGGCAGACTTCCAAATACCAGCGTAAATCCAGACGAAGCCGTCGCAATAGGTGCAGCACTTCAGGCGGCTATGAAGGAGAGAAATGAATGCATAAAGGATATTGTGCTTACAGATGTATGTCCTTTTTCACTTGGAACGGAGGTATCTGTAAAGACTATGAATAACAAGCGAGAATCAGGATATTTCTGTCCGATAATAGAAAGAAATACAGTGATACCGGTGAGCAGAACAGAAACTTTTTATACAGCCTATGACAACCAAACTAGAGTAGTAGTCGAGATTTTGCAGGGAGAAAGTAGACTAGCTAGAAATAATCTAAAGCTAGGTGAAATAGCTGTAACTGTGCCAAAAGGACCAGAAGGATCACAGTCTATCGATGTAACATATACATACGATATAAACTCTATATTAGAGGTTGTTGTAAAAGTAAATTCGACAGGCGAAAAGAAAAAGGTAATTATACAAAAGGGAAATGAAAAAATTTCAGAAGAAGATATAAAGGCTAGATTTGAAGAACTCAGCTATTTAAAAATCCATCCTAGAGACCAAGAAAAGAACAAGGAGCTTCTTTTTAGAGGTGAGAGAATGTACGAGGAGTTTACTGGTGAGGATAGACAGATTATAGCAAATGCACTTATACAGTTTGAGTCTGTCTTAGATAAGCAGGACAGTATTTTGATAGAACAAGCTAGAGCTGAGCTTAAAAGTCTTTTAGATGAAATAGAGGATGAAGAACTTTAAGATAAAACGCCCCTTGATAAGTTAATTTCAAGGGGCGTTTTAAATATTATAGATTATTTATCAAGTAAGTATAGAATTTGCAAGCATCTTTTATTTTATCGATATCACAATGCTCGTCTACCATATGGGCAAGCTTGTACTCTCCTGGACCAAAGCCTATAGTAGGTATGCCCATGCTGACTGGAGTGACTGCATTTGTTCCAAAGTCCCAGAAGTCGTATTTTTCAGGTTTAGATCCAAATGTCTCTTCATATGATTTATCACAGGCAAGTGTAAGCTCGTGGTTTCTATCGATTTTCCAAGGAGCGTGAATTGGTTCGTAAACTAATTTAGCACCCTTCCAGCTAGTATGTCTAAGTGTACCTATTTGCCAAGTTGCTCTTTTTCCTTCTATTATGGCATCCATTTCTTTTTTTACATCTTCTTCAGTTTCTCCAAGTACCATTCTTCTATCTATGTAGACGCTACATTCACTTGGAACTGCATTTAGAGATGCACTTACACAATTTATATCAGATAAAACCATAGTTCCATGAGGATTTCCCTTTTCAAATAATTCTTTATTTTTAGCTTCTATTCTTTGGATTATTTCAGCCATTTCGTATACAGCGTTTATTCCTTTTTCAGGAGCTGAGCCGTGAGCTGATACACCGTGAGTAGTTATAAGTATTTGAGCTTTACCTTTGTGGCCTAGAGTGATTATATTGTCTGATGGTTCACATATAACTACGTAGTCTGGTTTTAAATTGTATTCCTCGAAAAACATCTTTATATTTACACCATCGCAGAATTCTTCACATACTGAACCAGTAACGTAGATAGTTTTTCCTTGTAGTAAATCACATTCTTTAGCAATTGCTGCAGCGTAGACAGATGCTGCAAGGCCTGATTTCATATCTACAGAGCCTCTACCATATAATTTATTATCTACTATTTTTGCTTCAAAAGGTGGAACAGTCCAATCTTCAGGATTTGGAACTTGAACTGTATCTAGATGTGAATCGAACATTATTATTTTTTCTCCTGTACCAATTTTACCTACTACATTTCCTGTAGAATCTACAAATGCTTCATCGTATCCCAATTCCTTCATTTTATTTAAAACTGCTTCTACCATTTCTCCTTCTTCATCAGAGTAGCTTATAATTTTTACTAGCTCTTGAGTAAATTTTACAAGATCGTCTCCATATTTTTTGCAAGTTTCTAAAATATTATTTTTGTCCATAAAAATACCTCCTAGTTATATAACAGTATTTATTATTGATTACTGTGGATTTTATTAATATAATTATATTTAAAAAATAGATGTATTTATACTTAAATATTGTCTATTTATATAACTGTATTGTTAAGGAGTGGTAAAATGCAAATATACAATATAAAAGTGGATGAAAATAAAAGAGAAACTACAAATCATGGTGTCTATGAATTTCCTATAGTCATATACGAAACTGTTTTAGAAAAAAATGTGCTTGGATTTGTCAATTGGCATTGGCATGAGGAATTACAATTTTGTATAGTTACAAAAGGCGTTGTAGATTTTTATGTATCTGAAAATAAGTATACACTAAATGAAGGCGACGGTATATTTATAAACAGTCAACACTTACATATGGCAAAACCTGTATCATCTCCTTTAAATTCTTATATATGTATAGATTTTCATCCGAAGCTAATAGGGTCATTCCAAGGGAGCATTATAGCACAGAAATATATAAATCCTTATTTAAGCTGTAGAAATATTACAGCCATAGTTTTAAATAAAGAAGTTGAGTGGCAAAATTTTATATTGGAGAAAATAAAAGAGGTGCACAAACTCAATTATGAAAAAAGTGAGTTATATGAATTTGATATATATTTAAAATTATTAGAGATTTGGAAAATGATAATAGTAAATGTAAAAACCGATTACGATAATCACGACAGACCGAAAACAGATGATGATAACAGATTAAAATCAATTTTTTCTTATATACATCAAAACTACATGAATAAAATATCATTAGAGGATATCGCAAAAAGTGTGCATTTGAGCAAGAGTGAATGCTGTCATTTATTTAAAAGGAATGTAAAATGCACTATATTTGAATATATTCAGGATTACAGAATCAATAAAAGCATCGATTTTTTAAAAAATACAAATATGTCTATCAGCCAGATTTCATATGAAAATGGATTTTGTTCCTCTAGCTATTACTGTGAGGTATTTAGGAAAAAGACAAGTATGACGCCTAAGGAATATAGAAATCTAAATAAATAAAAATACTAGCTTGTTATTTTCGAAGCTAGTATTTTAAAAATAAATTATAAAATTTGTATAGTATCTTCCATATCGTCGTCTTTTATCATTTTATTTAATATTTCATTGGCTATTTGAGGAGTATTCCATTCTAATCCCTTTATATACTCGATTATTTGTAGGGATTCGTTGTATATAGTTGGGTATTTTTGTTTGTATATATCCTCAAATGGGTTTTCTATATCGTCGTCAGATAAATTCCAGTCTAAGCACTTTTGAATTAGTAGACATTTTAAAAAGTGTTTGTCGTACTTATGTAATTTTTCTTCCTCTTGATAGGAATTGACTACAGGTACTTGTATTTGTATTGATTTTTCAATATGAGATTTAAAGTCAAATCCGTATTGTTTAAGCTGTCTATTTATTATAGGATCTAAGATAACGTTGTTTAATACTGAAGCTAAATAAGCTTTTTTTGCATCATTTCCTATTATAGAGCAGCTTGGATATCCAGATTCTGATAATACTAAATGGCCTATTTCGTGAGCTAGGTCAAAATAGTCATTTTGATTTACATGTATATCCTTAAGTAAAATTGCATATGTATCTTCTCCAAGCTTAAGGCTTCTCATATTTCCATTTAAATCTGGTTTGTGAAGCCACATAATAGGATTTCTGATCCATCTAAGATTATCACATAAATATTCATATAAAAGCTGTGAACTTCCCATAAGTTGACCGATCATATAGTTGAAATCTATATATTGTGCATTTAGAGTGTCTTTTAAGAATTTGTCTCTCTCAACTTGGTTTATACAGCAGTTTTTATATTTTTTGCCACTTCTGCAAGGGCAGTCATCATTTCTACCTATTTTTGTCATATCATTTCCTCCATATGTACTAGAAATTAGGTGCAGAAAAATACCACACCTATTAATAATATAAATTATTATTTACATATAAATAATTTCTATAAAAAATATAAATATCCTCTAATTTTTTACAAATAGATAAAAAAGCAAATGTCGAAAAATAAATTTTTATATTAACTTTGTTAAAAAATTATAAAAAATAAAATAAATATTTCAGAATGATTTTTGTGGACGTTTGAAAAAAAGTGTTATGTTTTTGAAAATATTTTGTATACTTGTATACTTGATTTTATTCCAATATAAAATTGACAAATAATGTAAAAGCTGATATGATTTAATTAATAAATCAATAAAAAATAAATAGAAATATTTATGAAAATTAAATAAATTCTCCGATTTTAGTTTACCTAAGATAATAGATATTTATTATGGAGACTAAAACGTTAGGGTATATTTAGAAATAGATATACCTCCTGTTGGAAAGGAGATAGCTTATTAATATTAGTTAGTAATGGATCTCCTTAATATATAAAGGAGATTTTTTATTTAAAGAATTATATTAGAAGTTTGATAAATTTTTATTTATTCTGAATTTTCTAAAAATAATCTATTTTTGAAGTATTGGTGTTTATTAGATTTTTGGTTTGCTATCATAAACCTTTTTAATTTTGGGGAAAAGGTTTTGATATATATATTTTGTATATAATTTTAATTTAATTTAAGCTTTTTTCAAAGCTTGGATTATTTAAGAGTTATAGGCTTATATAAAGGGGGAATTAGAATTGTTATTAAAGAGACATTTTTTCATTAATGGTGTGAAGAGAAACTTAATGGTAGATCCAGAAAGTAGTTTAGCTTCAGTTTTACGTGAACAATTAATGCTTACAGGATGTAAAATAGGTTGTAACCAAGGTCACTGTGGTACTTGTACAGTTATATTAAATGGTAAACCAGTTCGTTCTTGTATAGTAAAAATGAAAAAAGTTCCAGAAGAATCTGTAATAGAAACTGTAGAAGGTTTAGCTAATGGTGATGAACTACATCCACTACAAGTTGCTTGGATGGGACATGGTTGTGCTCAATGTGGTTACTGTACTCCAGGTTTCTTAATGTCATCTAAAGCTTTACTAGCAGAAAATCCTTCTCCAACTAGAGAAGAAGTAAGAGATTGGTTCCAAAGCCATAAAAACTTATGCCGTTGTACTGGATACAAACCATTAGTTGATGCTGTTATGGATGCAGCAGCAGTAATGAGAGGCGAAAAATCTGTTGATGATTTAATATTCAAACCAGTAGGAAATGATATACTAGGTACTGAATATATAAGACCATCTGCAAAAGCTAAAGTAACTGGTACTTGGGATTACGGTGCTGATATAGACTTACAAATGCCAGAAGGTACTTTAAAATTAGCTTTAGTTCAAGCTGAAGTTTCACATGCTTTAATAAAAGGAATAGACTATTCTGAAGCATTAAAGGTTCCTGGTGTTCATAAAGTTATAACTGCTAAAGATGTTAAAGGTAATAATAGAATAAATGGTTTAGTATTCTTCCCAGGATACAACAAAGGTGATGGTTGGGATAGACCAATATTATGTGATGAAAAAGTATTCCAATATGGTGATGCTATAGCAGTAGTTGCTGCTGATACTGAAGCAATAGCTAGAGAAGCTGCTAAACTTGTTAAAGTTGACTTAGAAGTTCTTCCAGCTTACATGAGTGCTCCAGAAGCAATGGCTGAAGATGCTATAGAAATACATCCTGGAACTCCAAATGTATTCTATGAAACTAAATGTATAAAAGGTGAAGACACTGCTCCATTAATGGAAACTCTTCCAAATGTAGTAGAAGTTGAATCTTATTGTAGCCGTCAACCACATCTACCTCTAGAACCAGACTGTGGTCAAGCTTACATAAATGAAAACGGAAAATTAATCATACACTCTAAGAGTATCGGTATACATCTACATCACTTAATGATCTGTGAAGGTATAGGTGTAGCTCCAGAAGATTGTTACTTAGTACAAAACCCAACTGGTGGTACTTTTGGATATAAATTCTCACCAACTATGGAATCTATACTAGGTGTTTGCTGCTTAGCAACTGGTAGACCAGTTTCTCTAGTATATACTCAATATCAACAAATCACTTACACTGGTAAGAGATCTCCTGCATTCTTAAAGGTTAAACTTGGTGCAGATGAAAATGGTAAGATATTAGCATTAGAAGGTGAAAACTACGTAGACCATGGTCCATACTCTGAATTCGGTGACTTATTAACAATGCGTCTATCTCAATTCATGGGTGCTGGTTATGGTATACCTAACATAAGAAATAATTCTTACTGCGTATTTACTAACCATGCTTGGGGTAGTGCATTCAGAGGATACGGTGCTCCACAAAGTTTCATGGGTGTTGATACTGCAATAGATGTATTAGCTGATAAGATGGGAATGGACCCATTTGAATTAAGATATAGAAACGTTTATAGACCAGGAGATACTACTCCAACTGGTCAAACTCCTGAAGTATTCTCATTAGTTAAAATGATGGATGACTTAAGACCTGAATGGGAAGAAGCTAAGAAGAGAGTAGCTGCTAACTCTACTGATAAAGTTAAACGTGGTGTTGGTATATCTGTAGGTGTTTATGGATGTGGTCTTGATGGTGCTGACTCTTCAGAAGCTTATGCTGAAATCACTAAAGATGGTGTAACTTTATATAACTCTTGGGAAGATCATGGTCAAGGTGCTGATATAGCTACTATAACTATGGCTCATGAAACTCTTAAGAAAGCTGGATACAAACCAGAAGATTTCAAACTAGTATTATGCGATATGGAATTCACTCCAAACAGTGGTCCTGCTGGTGGAAGTAGATCTAACGTTGTTACTGGTAATGCTACTAGAATAGCTGCTGAAAACTTATTAGCTGCTTTAGATAAAGGTGACGGTACTTATCGTACTTACGATGAAATGGTTGCAGAAGGTTTACCAACTAAATACACTGGTAAATGGGTTGCTTCTGAATGTACTGACTGTGATGGTGCTACTGCTCAAGGTAAACCATTCAGTAACTACATGTATGTATTAAATATGCCAGAAGTTGCTGTTGATATGGAAACTGGTAAAGTTACAGTTGAAAAATTCACTATGTCAGTTGACTGTGGTACTATAATCAATAAATTAGTAGTTGAAGGTCAAGTTTATGGTGCTTTAGCTCAAGGTATAGGTCTTGCATTAACTGAAGACTTCGAAGACTTAAGCAAACATACTTCATTAGTTAAATGTGGTATACCACAAATCAAAGACGTTCCAGATGATTTAGTATTACACTTTGAAGAAACTCCAAGACCAGAAGGACCTTATGGTGCATCTGGTGTAGGTGAAGGACCTCTAGCTGCTCCTCACCCAGCTATATTAAATGCTATATTCAATGCTACTGGTGCTAGAATCACTAAGATACCAGCTACTCCAGACGTTGTTAAAGCTGCATTAGACGCATTAAAATAAGTAATACTAACTTAAAAATAGAATAATTGAAACTGTATAAGAGTAATTTTAAATACTGCTCTTGTTAAGTGAATGATAAGGAGGGCTTAAAAACTTAAGCCCTTCTTTTAATCTATAATCATAATTTATTTTATGGAGGAATTTTATATGGATAATAGTAGTTTTAAAGATAAAGTTTTTTTTAGCGAATCATTTTTAAGAGGACTAGAAAGTAAGTGTGTCCAAAGTGAACCTCCTTGGTGTAACGCTATGTGTCCTATACATGTAGATGTTAGAGAAATATGTAAATTAGTTTCAGCTGGAAAATTTACTGAAGCTAGAAAGATATATGAAGACAGAGTGGTATTTCCTAATATAATGAGCAAAATTTGTGAGCAAAAATGTAAATCTAAATGCCTAAGAAATGGACTAGGCGATGCTATAAATGTAAGGGATATAGAGATTGCATGTATGAAATATGGACAACACACTAAGAAGAGGGTGTTTAGAAAATTTAAAAAAAAGGGAAATGTACTCGTTGCCGGTTCTAGCTTATCAGGACTTATAGCGGCCCTTGAAATTAAATTAAAAGGATATACAGTAGATCTTTTTGAAAAAGGAGATTTATTAGGTAAAAGTATATATGAAGAAAATAAAGGCGTTTTAGAAGAAGATGCTATTAAACAAGATCTTAAAAAATTAACTGATGAAGAAGTAAATATTTGTTTAAACACAGAGTTTAATATAGATGATTTAGATAAATACAAAGAAAAATACGATGTAATTATAATCGACGGAAATGTATATGATTTAGGATTATCATATAATGAAATAAGTTTACAGCATGAAGATGACATAGTTTTTTATATACCAAAATTAGATTTAGCAATTGATCGTATAGATTACGGAAAAAGAGCGACAAATTCTATCTATAGATTTTTCCAAAAGAGTCATATGTACAGTGCCAGAGAAACTGAGGGAAGTCACGATACAAAATTAATTACTGTATTAGATAAAATAGAGCCTCAAGAGCCTGTAGCTATGGCAAATGGAGAATTTTACACTGAAGAAGAGGCTGTAAAGGAAGCCAGTAGATGTATAGATTGTAACTGCTTAGAATGTATAAAGGGATGCGAATTTTTAAGACATTACGGTGAAACACCAGTAAAACTTACAAGAACAACTCAAACTAACTTAGCTATTTCAGTTGGAAATCATACTGCGAATAAGATGATAAATTCTTGTAGCTTATGTGGTCAATGTGCTGAAATTTGTCCAAATGGTGTAAATTTTGTTGATTTCCTTTACTGGACTAGAAGCGATATGGTAAGAACAGAAAAAATGCCTCAATCTGCTTTTGAATTTGCATGGCAAGATATGGAATTTAGTAATAGTGACGAGTACTTCACAATTATAAATCCTAAAAACACATCTTCAGATTCTAAATACGTATTTTTCCCAGGATGCCAAATGGGTGCATCAGAACCTGATTTGGTAAAAGTAATATATAAAGATTTAAATGAAAAATTAGATGACACAGTAGGTATAATGCTTGGATGCTGTGGAGCGATAGGTCCTTGGTCTGGTGAAGTAGCTAAATTTAAAGAAGCTATAGAGCTTATTAAAAAATCTATAGAAGAAATGGGTTCACCTAATGTTATAACTGCTTGTCCTACATGCTATAAAATATTTAAAGAAAATTTAGAAAATGTAGAAATAAGCATGGTATACGATTATATAGATGACAAACAGCTTAAAAATGTTGGAAATGGTAGATGTGTAGCTGTAGATGACCCATGTTCTGCACGTTATGAAGTAGAATTACAAGACAAAGTGAGAGAAATAAGTGAAAAATTAGGTTACAATCTACAAGAATTAGACTACAATAAAAAAGAGACTACTTGTTGTGGATACGGAGGACTTACTTGTTTTTCTCATAGAGAATTGAGAGAGGATATAGTTCAAAGTAGAATCGACCAAAGTGATTTAGCTTATATTACTTACTGTATTAACTGTAGAGATGCCTATTTAGGGCAAAATAAAGAATCAAAACATATACTACAACTAATTTACGACTTTGAAGGGAAGAATAAAAAACCTAATTTATCAGAAAGAAGGTATAACAGAGTGCAACTTAAATTAGATTTACTAGGCAAAACAGACAAGAACGACTACGAAGTAAACTTAATAATAAGTAAAGAATTAGAAGAAAAATTTGAAGAAAAGCTTATTTTATTTAAAGATGTTCACGACACAATAGCATATGCAGAGGCTAATAATGAAAAATTCTTGAACAAGAATAAAAATACATTCTTAGCTTATCGCACTATAAAAAATGTTACTTTCTGGGTTGAATATACAGTAGAAGGCGACAAATATTTAGTACATAATGCTTATAGTCATAGAATGAAGATAGAGGTGGATTAGTATGCATGAAGGTTACGATAGTTTTTACGATTATGACAGCGAATCAATGATTTGCGTAAAATGTAATGAGCCGCTTAAAAAAGGAAAGGTTACATTAGAATATTTAGGAAGTAGTTTTCCAGTTGAGCTACCTGTGTGCCCTAAATGTCATAGAGTATTCATAGATGAATCTCTATCAAGTCCGAAAATATACACAGTTGAAAAGTCATTAGAGGATAAATAATGTTTGACAAAATTAAAGATTTTAATATAGGTGGTCTTTATCTAATCGACGAGCTTTTAGATAAATACCACCTAGACAAAAATGCAAAGGTACTAGATATAGGCTGTGGAAGTGGAGGCGCTGTAGACTTTTTAAGTAAAAAGGGTCTCGATGCAGTAGGCATAGACATATCTGAAGATATAATAAATGAAGGAAAAAGTAAATACGGAGATATAAATCTTGTGGTAATGGACGCACATTCTATGGATTTTGAAAAGAATTATTTCGATATAATCTCCATAGAATGTAGTCTATCTATAATGGACAATCCGAAATTAGTTTTAAATAGTTGTAGAGATATTTTAAAGGATAATGGAATTATCCTATTAGGTGATTTTTTCTTTAAAGAAAATACAGATAAAAGCAATGCCTATACATTAGATTATTGGTATAAGCTATGTGAAGATATGGGCTTTAAAGTAGTAGATTTTAAGGATCAATCTAAAAATTGGAGAAATTATATAGGCAAGGTGCTCTGGGAGTACGGAAGTCTTGAAATATTGCTCGGAGGATGTAATAGCTGCGATTTAAATAAGACTATGCTAAGTAGAAAAACAGGCTATTTTTTAATAACTTTAGTTAAGGGGTGATAGCATGGACGAAATGTATATGATGGAATTAGCTACAAAGGGATATTACTGTAGTCAAATTCTTATGAAGGCTATATTAGATGCTGAAGAAAAAGAAAACAGTGATTTAATAAGAGCTATGGGAGGCCTTATAGGAGGTCTTGGATTTAATCAAAGAATTTGCGGTGCACTTACTGGTGGTATATGTGCAATCGGATATTTCACATGCAAGGGAGAAGATGATGAAATAGAAGATGAAAATGCAAAGGAAATGATAAAAAAGCTTATCGAATGGTTTGAAACAGAAGGGACAAATGGAAAGGGAACTGAATGCAAGGATATAATAGATGGAGATCTAAAAAATCAAATGAAGGTTTGTCCTAATTTAGTATCAAGTACACTTGAAAAAGTATTTGATATACTTGCTGAATATGGCTATGATGTATAGTATTTAAAATATATAACGACATAATAAGGGGGCTATTTTTATGAACAATATATATGAAGAAGGTTTAAAATTACTAAAAAATAAAGAGAGCTTTGTGCTAGCTAGTATAATCAAAAGTACAGGCTCAACTCCTCGTTCAGAAGGTACAAAAATGATTGTCAGAAAGGATAGATCTATAATAGGTACAGTCGGCGGAGGAATAATGGAATCCAGATGTATGGATATAAGTGTAGATGCAATTAAAGACAAAAAAACTTTTGTATATGAGTTTCATCTAGATAGCAAGGATGCACACAAATCAGAAATGGTTTGCGGTGGAAATGGAGAACTATTAATAAATTACATCGATGCAGAAGACGAAAATAATATAAAGGTTTTTGAAAAGGCTGTAGACGTTGTAGAAAACAACAAAAAAGGATGGATTGTTACAATCATTTTCAACCAAGAGGATAAAAAGCAAGTTGTATTTGTAGATGATAAAGGAAATATAACTGGAGAATTTGGTGGAGATGATACAATCAAATTTAAATTACAAAATGGAATAGGAACTCTTGGAATTCACAGTGATGTTATAGATACAGAGAGATATATAGTTGAAAAAGTTCATTCTTCAGGAAAAGCATTCGTATTTGGTGCAGGACATGTTTCTAAAGAGGTTGCGACAATTTTAAATCTAATAGAATTCGATACAATTGTAATCGATGATAGAGAGGATTTTGCAAATAAAGATAGATTCCCTGATTCAAAGGTAGTAGTTTTAGATAAGATGGATGAAATACCAGATATGGGAATTGACGACGACAGCTATATCCTTATAATAACAAGAGGTCACTTATACGACTACAATGTTTTAGAATGGGCATTAAAGACTAATGCTTATTACATAGGAATGATAGGAAGTAAGACTAAGATAAAAATGACTTATGACAAGATAAGACAAGCAGGATTTACTGATGAAGATATAAAGAGAGTTCATGCACCTATAGGAATCGATTTAGCTGCTAAAACTCCAGCTGAAATAGCAGTAAGTATCGCTGGAGAGCTTATAAATGAAAGAGCTGGAAAGGAGAAAAATTTAAAATAATGAAAATAGGTGGATTAATTGTAGCTGCAGGTCTTTCATCTAGGATGAAAAATTTTAAACCTTTAATGAAAATAGACGATAAGCCTTTAATTTTACATACTATAGATAGCCTGAGAAGAAGTGGTATAAAAGATGTATGCGTTGTTTTAGGATACAGGGGTGAAGAAATAGAAGAGGCTCTAAAGGACGAGGAAGTAACTATGGTTTACAACCATAAATTTAGAGAAACCTCAATGTACGATTCATTTAAAATCGGATTAGAGAAGATAAAGGATAGCTGTGATGCAATTGCATTTACACCAGCTGATATAGGCTTTGTTACTAAGTATACTGTCGATTTACTTGTAGAAGAGATGAATAGAGGGGAAAAAAACATTGTATATTCAAGGTTTGACGGTGTAAAAGGACATCCTACCATAATAAGCGCTAAGTGCTTTGACTATCTGCTAAATTACGGCGGAGAGGGAGGACTTAAATTAGCTCTTACAAATATGGACGAGGATTCTATAATACTAGATACACCAGATAAATTCGTATTACTAGATACAGACACTCCAGATGATTTTGAAAAGGTAAAAAATTACTATGAAAATAGAAATTACCTTACAGAAGACGAGTGCATGAATTTACTCGAATATTCAAATGTACCTCAAAATGTAGTAAATCATTCAGAAAAAGTAAAAGAGGTCGCCTGTGATTTAGCAGAAGCTATAAATAAAGCGTTGGGTGAGTCTAAAATCGATATAAGATTGATTTCATCATCAGCATTGCTTCACGATATAAAAAGGTCTGAAAAGAAACACGCATTAGAAGGTGCTAAATTCTTAAATGATTTAGGATATGATAAAATTGCAAAAATAGTCAAAACTCATATGACCTTAGATGAAGAATATGAGGATTTATTAAATGAGAATTCTATATTATATTTAGCTGATAAATTAATATATGAAGATAAATTCGTGGGTGTAGAAAATAGATTTAAAAATAAAATAGAAAAATATAAAGACGACTCTATTGTATATCAAAATGTAATCAAAAGATACAATGCAGCTGTTAAAATAGAGTCTAATGTAGTATCTAATATAGGTAAAACCTATGAAAATTTAAAAATAAAATGGAGGGATAGTGTATGATTTATTTCAATAATGGAGCAACATCATGGCCAAAACCAAGCTGTGTTGCAGAGGCTGTAAAAAAAGCTATAGAAGATTTTCCATCAAGCGACCACAGAAGTGGTGTTGAAGAAGAGGAAAAATATACTTGTAGAGATTTACTAGCTAAACTTTTACAAGTTGAAAGTTCTGACAGTATAGTTTATGGAACTAATGCTACTTTTGGACTAAATTTAGCTATCCATGGATTTGACTTCCAAAAGGGAGATAAAGTTTTAACTACAGCTGCAGAACATAACTCAGTTTTAAGACCTCTATACTACCTTAAACAAGAAGGTATAATAGAATATGAAATTTTAGATGTAGACAATCAAGGTAGAATAAATCCAGAATTATGGGAAGAAAAAATAAAAGAGATGAAGCCTAAAATGGTAGTATTTACTCATGCTTCAAATGTAACTGGAGCAGTAAACGATGCCGAAACCTTAGCTAAAATAGCTAAAAAATACGGTGCAGTAGTTTTACTAGATGCATCTCAAAGCTTAGGACTTATAGATGTTCTTCCTGAAAAATGGGGAATTGATATGGTCGCATTTACAGGTCATAAGTACTTACTTGGACCACAAGGTACAGGTGGACTTTATGTATCTAAGGATATAAAATTAAATCCAGTTTTACAAGGTGGAGTAGGTATATTAAGTGATCAAGATACTATGCCAGAGTTTATGCCACTTAGAATGGAAGCTGGAACACCTAATGGACCTTCTTTTAAAGGATTAGAGGCTGCACTTAGATGGGCATCTCAAAATCCAATAGATAAATCTAAAATAGATAAATTAATAGAGAAAATAAAGACAGCATTAAAAGAATTAGGAGCATATGTAGTAGATGTAGAAGGTGAAAGCACTCCTGTACTTTCATTTACTCTTCCAAATATGAGCGCTGCTGAAGCAGGAGAAGATCTTCAAATGGGATTTGAAATAGTTTGTAGAACTGGTCTTCACTGTGCTCCATTAATTCACAAATGCATAGGTACTCATCCAAAGGGCAGTATAAGAATTAGTTTATCTAGATTTACTACAGAAGAAGAAGTAGATTACTTTATAGAATCAGTAGGAAAAATAGTAAATGGATAACTTTGAAGTTAAAAAGGTAGAAAACTGCTTTAAAAACAGTCAAACATATGAGTACAAAATAGATGTGAATTTAGATAAAGAATTTATAGACGATAAGCTATCTGTACTAGGTGAAGTAACTGTAAAACCATACAGAAGACCTATATTTATGATAACTTGTCAAGATAACACAAAAATTAAGGGGATTATAAACTCTAAAACTATGAAGGTTAGTTTTGAAGACGGTAAGGTAGAAGATAGTAAAATAGAATTTGAAAAATTTCTAAACGACTTACTGAAATAACGACGTAAAGGAAGAAAATTATGCACAATATTATAAATTATGTAGAAAGTGTGTGTCCAGTTTGCCTAAAAAAGGTTATGGCACAAAAAGTTGAATACGACGATGGAGTGTATTTAGAAAAAACTTGCGATGAACACGGATTTTTCAAGACTTTAATCTGGGAAGGACAAGATTACAAGACTTGGAGAGGTAAAGAGGTTTATAAGACTCCAGAGGTTCTAGGCAGTGATGTAAATAAGGGTTGTCCTTATGATTGTGGAATTTGTAGTGAGCATAGACAAGAGACTTGCTGTGTACTATTAGAGTTAACCGATAGATGTAACTTAAAATGTCCTATATGCTTTGCCTCAGCTAATGAACATGTAAAGCCTGATGTGAGCATAGAGAGAGTAGCTGAATATTTCGATTATTTGATGGATTGTGGAGGTCCATATAATATACAATTATCAGGTGGAGAACCTACTATGAGGGACGACTTAGATCAAATAATCAAAATAGGAAAGGAAAAGGGATTTACCTTCTTCCAATTAAATACTAACGGCATTAGAATAGCTGAGGATGCTTCTTACATAAAAAAACTAGCTGATGCTGGATTAAATACTGTATTTTTACAATTCGATGGACTTACTGAAAAGCCTTATATAAGACTTAGAGGCAAGAAGCTACTTAGAACTAAGCTAAAAGCAATCGAAAATTGTAAAAAGGCAGGTGTAGGTGTAGTACTAGTTCCTACTGTAGAGAAAGATGCAAACTTAGATCAATTGGGAAAAATCATAGAATTTGCAATAAACAATATGCCTGCAGTGAGAGGTGTGCATTTCCAACCTATTAGCTACTTCGGAAGATATGAAAATAGGGACGAAACATTTAGAATAACTATTCCTAAGATGATTAAGGAAATAGAAAATCAAATGAATGGCAAGATGAAGGTCGAAGACTTCATGCCAGGAGGAGCCGAAAACTCTTATTGCTCTTTCCACGCTAACTTCTTAGTAAATGAAGATAGAAGCTTGAGAGCTCTAGGAAGTAGAACATCTTGTTGTTCAAAGCCTACTTCATCAAAGCAATCTAGAGAGTTTGTCGCTAAGCAATGGTCTGGTAGAAAGGATATAGATCTTAATGAGCCTATAAATTGTTGCTCAGCAGAAGTAGAAGAAGCTTCATGTTGCTGCGAACCAAAACCAAAGGTAGAAAAAGCTTCATGCTGTTGTTCGGCTGAAACTTCTAAACAAGAAGTAGTAGGAACAAGATCACTAGATGATTTTATTGAGAGATTTGAAAAATATACATTAGCTATATCTGCTATGCTATTCCAAGATGCATGGAACTTAGATATAGATAGATTAAAACAATGCTATATACACGTTGTAAGCGACGATGAAAACATAAAACTAGTACCATTTTGCGCATATAATTTAACTAATACGAAGGGCGAGTATTTACACAGAAAGTAAATATGAGACTAGACGATTGGATAAATAAAAAAATATTCGATAATAAGAAGGTTAAGTTGACTAGAGAGGATTTAGATAATTATCAGCTCGAAAGACTTAACTATCTTATTGAATACACAAAAGACAATTCACCTTTTTATAGAAGGCTTTATAAGGATATAGACAAGCTAAACTCATTAGATGAGCTTACAAAGCTTCCTATAACGAATAAATACGATATACTAGAGTGCGATAAAAAAATGGTATGTGTATCTCAAAGCGAGATATCTAGAATAGTTTCATTAAAAACGTCTGGTACAACAGGAAAGTGTAAGACTATTTATTTTACAGAAGAAGATCAAGATTTGACTATCGATTTTTTTGGAGCTGGAATTAGTTTATTAGCCCAAAAAGGCGATACGATGATGATTTTACTTCCATGTGAAAGAGAAAATGGTGTAGGAGATTTAATTAGAAAAGGGCTACACAATATAGAAGTAAAGCCAGTGCCTTATGGTCTTTTAGATACATTTGAGCGCTGTGCAAATAGCATTATAGAAAACAAAGTAAACTCTATAGTTGGAATGCCTGTAGAGATTCTAGCTTTAGGCAGATATATAAAAGAAAAACATTTAAATATAAAATTAAAGAGCATACTTTTAAGTGCTGATATGGTCAGTCGTGAAATTGTAGAAGAAATAAAAGAAGCTTACGATTGTGAAGTTTTTAACCATTTTGGCATAACAGAGGCTGGCCTTGGTTGTGCAGTAGAATGTTCATACCACACAGGTATGCATATTAGAGAAAATGATATACTTATGGAAGTAGTAGATCCAGTTACAAAAGAACCTCTAGAAGATGGTAAGGTCGGAAAAGTATTGCTTACAACATTGACTAGAGCTGCAATGCCTCTAATTAGATATGAAACGGGCGATATAGGCGCACTTGTCCCTGGTACTTGTTCATGTGGCAGTCCACTAAAGAGACTTGACTATATCGATTATAGAGAGGCAAATGTATTTTACTTAGATGACGATTCATTTATAAATATAAAAGATCTAGATGGCAGTTTATTTAAAATAAAAAATTTGATAAACTGTAGAATTGAGATACAAGATAAGTCTAAATTAAATATAAAATTAGCAGTTTTAGATTTAAATAACGACAACAAAGATTATGATTTATTGATTTCTAAAGCTAAAGAATTGCTTTTAAATATCGAGGCTATTAAAAAAGCAGTAGATACAAATCAATTAGATATCGATATAGAAGTAGAATACACAGATAAATGGATCAATTATTACATGGGTAAACGAAAAATTATATACGATTGATTTTTAACTTAGGAGAACAGATGAAAATATATTTAATAAGACATGGCAGACTAAATTGGGAAGACGGAATCAAAAAATGTATTGGAATAACTGATATAGAGCTTAGCCACGAGGGTACCCAAAAGGCGAAATCAAACGGCGTTTTTTTAAAGGATAAAAATATAAAAAAAATCTATACAAGCGATTTAAATAGATGTAAAGATTCGGCAAAAATTATGTCGGATTACCTAAATATACCGTATTTTATAGATAGAGATCTTAGAGAGATAGATATGGGTATTTGGGAGAATAAATCTTTTAGTGAGATTAAAAAATTATACCCACTTGAATATGAAGAGAGGGGAAATAATATAGCTTCTTTTGATAAGCACGGTGGGGAATCGTTTGAAAAATGCTTTGAAAGAGCTAAAAATGCCTTAAATAAGCTGACAATAGAAAATGAAGGCGACAATATAGCTTTAGTAACTCACAGCGGTATTATTAAATGTTTAATAGCTTATATAGATAAAATACCTTTAAATGATGTTTTAAGTATAAAACAGGATTACGGTGCGATAAACGTAGTTTCATTTGAAGATAAAAAATTTGAAATGCTACAAAAAAATATATAGCTAAAAAAGGTGCCACATAGGCGCCTTTTTCTATCTAATTTATAATATGTCTAGTGTTCATGTCCTGGGCATCTAGCTTCGTTACGACCTCTACCAGTTACGTCGATTATTTTTTCAACAGCTATACTAGATAAAAATACTATTTCTGAAGGATTTCCGTGAAGGTCTTCACCAGTTAATCTTATACCGTTAGAATTTTCTATGTATGATAGAGGAACTGATCTTCTATATAATTTGTTAGTTGTATTGTCCTTTAATTCTAATACTGCATCATCTGAGCTTATGAAATCTACACGTTTTTCATTGTCTTCACAGATTTTTTCAGAGAAACAATTTAAAACTTGGTTCATAACTTCGTTTTTTAAACGTAGTAAATCTTTGTCGCTTTTGAAATTAGATGATTCAATTATTTTGTTTATAACTTCCTTTAATTCATTATTCATAAGAATAACCTCCCGCCTAAATAAAAATTTATATAAAAAGTAAAATATATATATATTATACTACAAATTTTTCTATATTTGCCATTAAATTGACAAATTATAGTTAAAATGCTACTATTTAATCAAATATACAAATGTTAAACGATTTCTCCGATTTTAGTGTTCTAAGGCTATTTTGCTATGAATGTTAAAACGTTAGGGTGTATTTAGAAATGAATATGCCTCCTGTTGGAAAGGAGATTTTTCTTTGTCTAAAGAGATAATTTTCTTTTAAAACTAAAGTGAAATTTTTTAATATTAAGTAGAAATTATAGACAGTCATAAATTAAAACAATGTAAATTACAAAAATAGTTTTGAAAGTTGAGGGTGATGTTGAATGAAATGTGTAAAAACTCAAGATGCTGTTGGACATGTTCTTTGCCACGATATAGTCCAAATAATAAAGGATGTAAAGAAGGATACAGCTTTTAGAAAGGGTCATATAGTGACAGAGGAAGATATTCCTGTTTTACTATCTTTAGGTAAGGATAATCTTTATATTTGGGAAAAAACAGAAGGTATTCTTCATGAAAATGAAGCTGCAGAATACCTTAGAGATATATGTTTAAATGAAAATATGACTGAAACACCTGTTAAAGAGGGTAAAATCGAGATTATCGCAGATGCAGATGGTCTTTTAAAAATAGATGTAGATAGATTAAAAGCAGTAAATAGTCTAGGAGAAATGATGATAGCTACTAGACATACAAATACAATGGTTAAAAAAGGTGACAAGCTTGCTGGAACAAGAATAATACCTCTTTTAATTGAACAAGAAAAAATGGAAAAAGCTAAAGAAGTAGCTGGAGATAAACCTATATTATCTCTACTTCCATATAAAAAGAAAAAAGTAGGCGTAGTTACAACTGGAAATGAAGTTTACTATGGAAGAATAAAGGATACTTTTGGTCCTGTTGTAATCGATAAGGTAAAAGAATTTGATGCAGATGTAATGGGTCAAGTTATAGTAAACGACGATATGGAAAAAATAACAAAAGCAGTTTTAGATTATATAGACCAAGGTGCTGAATTAGTACTATGTACAGGTGGTATGAGTGTAGACCCAGACGATAAGACACCAGGAGCTATAAAGGCTACAGGAGCTAGAATAGTTTCTTATGGAGCACCAGTTCTTCCAGGAGCTATGCTTTTAATAGCTTATTATGAAAAGGATGGAAAACAAGTTCCAATAGTAGGTCTTCCAGGATGTGTAATGTATGCTGCTAGAACTATATTCGATTTAG
>NZ_JAXEWM010000177.1:0-11956 GCF_034113885.1 Intestinibacter sp. | reverse complement strand
TTTTTGCAAATATATCTTTGACGGCCATATGTTTTTCCATTTTTATTTACCTCTGTATGTCCACATTTGGGGCATTTAAGACCCTTTTTAAATCTACCTTCTAAAATCTTGTTTTTTCCATCTGTTTCATCATAAAAACCTAAATTATATAAATTTTTTAATTTTGCTTGAGCTAACGCTATAAAAGAATTCATTTCATCTATATTTAAATTATTTACCATTGATTTAACTTTTTTAGAACTAAACATATTTGAATGTTCTTGTCGAAACATAATACACCTCTTTCTAGTTTAGGTAACTCATAATAGAAATTCCTAATCTTGTAAATTCTTGGTTATATTATGTCCAAACAAAATTTATTTCATACATAATCTCACAAAATAATTTAACATATATACAATGGTTCTAAGTTAAGTATATATACAATAAAACTTAAGAAATTTATTTTTAATTTATATAAATAAAAAAGGAGAACCAAAACTAATTTTGATTCTCCTATGATTTTATCTATTTCATCGCTTCTCTTTGTCTTTGTTTGTTGTATTGTAATCTTTCGTGAGCATCTAAGTATTTCTTTCTAAGTCTTATAGCATCTGGAGTGATTTCAACTAATTCATCGTCATCTATAAACTCTAGAGCTTCTTCAAGAGTGAATACTTTTGCTGGGTTTAATTTGATAGCATCGTCAGTACCAGAAGCACGAACATTAGTAAGTTTTTTGTTCTTACATGGGTTAACTACCATATCTTCACTTCTTGAGTTCATTCCGATTATCATACCTTCATAAACTTCAACACCTGGGTCTACAAACATTTGGGCTCTTTCACTTAAAGCGTTAAGACCATAAGCCATAGTAGTACCAGGTCCTTGAGCTATTAAGACACCATTACTTCTTGTAGGTATTTCACCCTTGTGGTCTTCGTATCTTGCAAAAGATCTTACCATGTTTCCTTCACCACGAGTATCGTTTATAAATTCAGATCTATATCCTAAAAGTCCACGAGTTGGAGCAGAGAATTCGATTTTTACATAATCTCCTTCTATAGACATTGCTTCCATCATACCTTTTCTAAGGTTCATTTTGTTGATTACAGTTCCTGAGTAAACTTCAGGGCAGTTTATTATAACCTTTTCGATTGGTTCTTGAACTCTACCATCTTCTAATCTATGCATTAAAACTTCTGGTTTAGATACACCTACTTCATATCCTTCACGTCTCATGTTTTCAAGTAATATTGATAGGTGAAGCTCACCACGGCCGCTTACCTTGTATCCGTCAGTAGTGTCAAGTGGTTCAACCTTAAGTCCTACGTTAACTTCAAGCTCTTTTTCTAGTCTATCCTTTAAGTGTCTAGTAGTTACGAATTTACCGCTCTTACCTGCAAATGGTGAATCGTTAACTAAGAAGTTCATAGATAGTGTAGGTTCTTCTATGTGTATCATTTCCATTGGAAGTGGATTTGATATTTCACATATAGTTTCACCTATAGATATATCAGGTATACCTGCTACAACTACTATTTCACCGCTTCCAGCTTCGTCTACTTCTACTTGTTTAAGTCCTTCGTATACTGATAATTTAGATATTCTACCTCTAGATACAACTTGGCCTGCTTTACATACAGCTACTTGTTCTCCGTTTTTTACAGTACCTTTGTAAACTCTACCTATTCCAAGTCTACCTACATAATCATCGTAAGCAAGTGCTGATATTTGAAGTTGAAGGTGTTTATCATCGTAATCAGGATAAGCTTCAACATGGTTTACTATAGTTTCAAATAATGGAGCTAAGTCAGTGCTGTCGTCATCCATTTCACGTTTAGCTATACCTTGTTTAGCTACACCGTAGATTATAGGGAAGTCGCATTGTTCGTCAGTAGCATTTAAGTCTACGAATAAATCGAATACTTCATCTACAACTTCTTCAGCTCTTTGATCTTTTTTGTCTATTTTGTTTATAAATAGTATTGGTCTAAGACCTAATTCTAATGATTTTTGTAAAACGAATCTTGTTTGAGGCATTGGTCCTTCTGAAGCATCTACAAGTAGTATAACTGTATCAACAGTCTTTATAACACGTTCTACTTCTGATGAGAAGTCACTATGTCCTGGTGTATCGACTATATTTATTTTGTAGTCCTTGTAGTTGATAGAACAGTTTTTAGAATATATTGTTATACCTCTTTCGGCTTCAAGGTCGTTGCTGTCCATTACACATTCTTTTACTACTTCATTTGCTCTAAATACACCACTTTGAGCTAAGAATGCATCAACTAAAGTTGATTTTCCGGCATCGACATGGGCAATTACTGCGATATTTATTATTTTATGTTTAGTTGACATATAAAAATCTCCTTTTCTTAATTTATATAATATAGAAAATTATATTTTTAAAAACGCCATTAAATATAATTTTCACAAATGTATTTCAAAAAATTCCCTGAACTTAATAATCTTCGACTGAAGACTTTTTCATAACTAAGCTATTATATCATAATGGAATATAGTATACAAGATGTATAAAATTTCAATCTCATAAAAATATTACAAAATGTAAAAAAATATTTTAATATTATCGATTTAATAAATATTCTCTGTGTAAAGCCCAAGTATTATTCTCCCATTTAAATACAGTTATATTGTCGAAGTCGCATTCAAAATCGCATGGAATTACTCTTACATAGTCCCATAATTCGTCAAATATCTTTTGGATTTTCTTAGATGAAATAGTAACGTGAAATACCTTGTTTTTTCCTTCGCCTTTTTTAAAATTTATATAAGGTATTTTGGCAATTTCATCTATTAATCTATCATGTAGAGCTTTTCCTTCCTTGCTCATATTTACCTTCATATATACTACACGATTGTCAAAGTGGTCGTATCCCTTTATTTTGTACTTTTCGCTCTTGTTTTTCGATGAAAAATCTTTTAGTACACTATCTAAATCAGAAATATCATCGGCTTCAAATGGCGCCTTTATTGTAAAATGAGCTGGCAATTTAGATGATTTTGCTCCTAATTCTCTGAAGACCTCTTTTCTGAGGTTGTTGTTGAAGTTGCCAGCAGGTCCCTTTACTACACTTACTATTACATATCTCAAATTATCATCTCCAATTTTTTTATAACACATAGGAAATTATATTCATTTTTAAATTGTGGATAAATATAATTTCCGTACATGTGTTTCAAGAAAATCTACATTATGGATCTTTAGGATGAAGATTTTCTTATTATATTTAGTATGTATTTATTTAAAATCCAATTTAAAATCAGCAATTATATTTCCAATCGGAAGCTTTGTATTAGAATAAATCACAGGGTTTACAAATCTATCTAAGCTTTTTATTTCAGACTCGCTCAAAAGATTTAACTGAATAAGCGTACTCATAACTGCTGGATACAAGGCTCTAAAATTACCATCTTCTACCTTAACAGTTATACCCATATCTTTATCTTTTATACCGATACAGTAAATACCCTCTGCACCGAGTTTTCCGCATAAACGACCGTTTGTATTTTTCATTAGCTCTGTACAAAATCCATTTGTACCAGCTATCATCTCTGGATGAGCATTCATTGCATCGAATATTTTATTACATGCGAATTTATAGCTATCGTCTAGTTTATCTGGTGTTGCAAGTTTAGCATAGCCTATAGACATATTTTTGATAGGCATACCGTGTACTGGAACTCCGCACCCATCTATACCTATAAATATGTTTTCCGGTTTAATATCGCACATACTAGAAATAACTTGTAAAACTTCCTTTTGCATTGGGTGGTCAGGTTGATTATATGTGTCTATAGGATATTCCTTTGTTTTACATACTGACAAAAATCCACTGTGTTTTCCTGAACAGTCTGAATTTAATTGGTCTATTTTGTGGTGCTGTAATAACTGTTCCTTCATATAATCTTCACTTATAGATAGAGGACTTCCACATAATAAATCGCTCTTTGAGCATCCTATTTTTTCAAGTATTTCAGAAATTACTTTTCTATGCATTTCTTCGCCGTAATGAGATGCACACATTATAGCGAGCTGCTCATCAGTGAAGTTGTATTTTTCATAAGCTTTAGATAAGATGACATTTAATGCTTGAAGCGGTTTTGCAGAGGATCTCATATAAGTTATGAAATTTTCATCTCCAGCAGAGGCTATAACTTTTCCTGAGCCGTTGACAACTGCTATTGAAACATTATGCTTAGATTCAACTATATTTCCCCTAGTAACATTTACTACTGCATTTGACATGATAACATCTCCTTTTTATGTATAATATGTTCTATTTACTATAGTATACAACGAAATACTAATGATAAAATATAAATATTTTGGTATAATTTATATAAAATAAGCTTTAAACTATAAGTTATTTATAGTTGGTTCCATGGTAAGAAAAGGGCTTATTTTTAGAGGTGGGACTGCGAACTCGATTTTATTGAAAAAACTTTATAGCAGTTTTTCAAGGAAGGAGAGGTCGTGTTATGAATGAATATGGAATTAGCAAGTACGAGGAGTTGAGATAGTAAAATAGCCCTTAACGAATAATTTGTATTCGTTAGGGGCTATATTTTTGTCATTAACTGTACATACCGTGTTGACTCATATAGTTGTAGATCTTTTCGCCGTGTTCCTGTTCTTCCTTTTGGATATGGTTTAAAATCTGTCTTATATTTTTATCTTTAAATTCAAAAATAGCAGTGTCGTATGTAGATGAGACGTACTTTTCTGTAGATAGAGCATCTTGGCACAGTAATTTATCTGATTCGTCGTAATTAATCGGAGCTGAACTTTGCAAGCTGCTTAGGTCAAATTGAGATTGAGCATTTGTGTTTTGTTGTCCTTGAGCTTGGTTCATAGCAGGGATAGTTCCGTTTAAAATTTGGTTTATTGTGTCTAGATGCTGCTGTTCCTTTTGAGCTAGGGAATTAAATAGAGATTTTAATTCTTGACAATTTGCCTTTTCAGCGTGCTCTTTGTATTTTGCGACACATAGAGTCTCATGGCTCTTCGCGTCTTCTAGTAAAAGTCTCTCTTTAGTAGTTAAATTAATCATTGTAATCACCTCAGTAATATTTTGCATAAATTTATTAAAAATATTCATATATAAGCTATTTTTTAGTAAATAAAATGTAACTTTTTAGCAGGCTTTTCTATAAGATATATTAATTAGGAAGGTGATAAAATGGCGATAAAAATATGGGGCATAGATGTGAGTAAGTACAATCATCCAATCGATTGGGAAAAGGTAAAGGCGGCTGGTGTTAAATTTGCAATTCTTAGAATTGGATTTGCGAGCACGAGAAATAGAAATAACCTTTATGTAGATCCTTATTTTGAAGAATTTTATAAAGGAGCAAGGGAAGTCGGCATACCTGTTGGTGGGTATTTTTACTCGAGATGTAACAGCAGAACTACAGCAAAAGATGAAGCCAGTTTTATAACAAATGCGATAAAAGGTAAGCAGTTCGAATATCCAATATGGCTCGATGTGGAAGATACGACAAATTTAAATTCAGCAGATAAATACACTCTGACAAAGGCTGTTGTAACTTGCTTAGAGGAAATAAAGGCTGCTGGGTATTATGTAGGAATATATTCTGGAAAATATATATTGAGAGATAAATTAAACGACAATAAATTAAAAAACTACGATCACTGGATAGCACAATATGCAGTTCATCCAACTTACACAACATATAAAATAGCGATGTGGCAATTTGGAGGTGAGGTAAACTTCCTGACAGATAAAAAAATCCCTGGAATAGGAAGTGATGTAGCTGACCAAAATTACTGCTATAAAGATTATCCTACAATAATAAAAAATGCGGGATTAAATGGTTTTAAAAATGGCTATATAAATGATACGCTTCCATTTTATATTAAAACTTTAGGCAAGGTGAATATTAGAAAATTGCCGGATGAAAATTCAGATATAGTTTATACAGTTCCAAGAGCAGGTATAAGATATAGGGTGACTAAGATTTCAGATAATGGTCAGTGGGGCTATGTGCGATATAGAGATGGATGGATTACTTTGAATGAGGATTATGTAAAATTAGATTAGTGTGGATAAATGTAGAGCTAGAGGTTTTATTAATATATGTCTCTAGCTTTTTATATTTAGTAGAATTATATAGTTTAAGATTTAAATAATATATCTATTAGATATATTAGCGCTAGATTTCACAAGCAAATAGAAAGGAAGAAAAATGAAAAAAAGAACTAGATATGTAAAATACGAAGATGAAAAAAATACTACAAAGAGAAATAATTTTAAGTACTCTATTACAGAATAGGGGTTGAGATAATTTAATCAATGGATGAAAGAGGATTGTGAAGAAGATTCTATTAGAAGTGAAAAAATACTCAAATATTTTTTAGCCACAGATGACAATAAAATAGAAATTATAAATAATCTAAAAGAGGACATAATATTTGGAGAAGAAAAAATTAATTTATTAAAAACGTATAAAGATCAAACAAAAAAATATATAGATGTACATAATAACCATAAGTATTTAGTTGAAGTTATAGATTTAGGTATCAAGCAAGAAGAAGTCAAAGTAAAATGGGCTATAGACTTCTTAGATAAATTATAGGGGGCGATTTTATGGAATTTAAATTTTCAGTATATGGGTTAGTGATTTTTTTATTGCCGATGCTTATTAACATAGTGTATTTTTTACTTCCACCTAAAAATATTGAGGAAGAAGCTTCTAATCAAAATAAAATTTTAGAATCTATAGAGCAAATAAGTAAAATAGCATATGCAGTAGTTATTTGTACCGATACCTCTAGCTGTGTTTCCAGTTATGTATTTTATTTTTGCATCTATATGGATGAATAATTATATAGCTTTAGCTATAATGATTTTATTTGGAATTGTACATTTTAAGATATCTTATAGAAATTTATACATAAATAAAAATAATTTAGAATAATAAAATCCAATTTTTTTTAATTTATTTCAAAAATATACAAGAAAATATTGAAATTAAAAAAAATATGTTTTAATATACCTATAGGGGGTATTTTTAAAAATAAGATATTTTCTAATATAAATAAATTGATAAATTAAAGAGGAGGAAATCTTATGGACAGCATAATCAAAGAAACCTACAAAGTCGAAGGTATGATGTGTGCAGCCTGTGCCAAAGCAGCTGAAAGAGCAGTCAGAAAAATCGACGGTGTAGTAAATCAAAATGTAAATATAGCCACAGAAAAATTAACTGTAGAATACGAAACAGACAAAGTAAATTACGAAATTTTATCAAAAGCAATAGAAAAAGCAGGCTACAAGCTTGTAAAAGAAGAAAATATAAAGAAAATCGAGCTTACAGTTCACGGAATGACTTGTGCAGCTTGCTCAAAGGCCGTAGAGAGAGTAACTAAAAAGCTAGATGGAGTCAAGGAATCCAGTGTAAATATAGCTACAGAAAAGGCTACAATTTCCTACGATCCATCTAAGGTCAGATTATCTCAAATCACAAAGGCAATAGAAAAGGCAGGATATGAGCCTATAACAGAGGAAAACAAAGAGACAGTAGATGAAGATCAACAGAGAAAAGAAAGAGAAAAAAACACTCTATTTAAAAAATTCATAACTGCAATTTGCTTTGCGATACCTTTATTTTACATAGCTATGGGGCCTATGGTTCCAAGTCCAATCGGACCTTGGCCACTTCCAGACATTATAAGCCCAGATACTCATATAATAAACTACGCGCTTATACAAATTGTACTCGTAGTTCCTATAATGTTAGTTGGATATAAATTCTATATAAACGGGTTTAAGTCACTTTTCAATGGAAGTCCTAATATGGATACTCTAGTTGCAATAGGTACATCTTCAGCGTTTATATACAGTTTATACACTACTATAAATCTAATAAATAATTCCGGTGCTTCAATGGCTGAGCATATGTCTCACCACCATCAACTTTACTTTGAAAGTGCCGGTATAATAATAGCTTTAATACTTCTTGGTAAGTTTTTAGAATCTAGATCAAAGGGTAAAACCTCTGAAGCCATCAAAAAGCTAATGGGACTACAACCAAAGACAGCTATAATTTTAGTAGACGACAAAGAAGTAGAGGTTTCAATAGACGAGGTTTTAGTCGGCGATATAGTAGTCGTAAAACCAGGCGAAAAAATACCTGTAGATGGTAAAATCGTATTTGGGCATACATCAATAGACGAATCAATGCTTACAGGAGAAAGTATGCCAGTTGAAAAGACTATCGGTGACGGTGTAACAGGTGCAAGCATAAACAAAAACGGTCTTATTAGATTTGAAGCTACAAAAGTAGGAAAGGACACTGCATTAGCTCAAATAATAAAGCTTGTAGAAGACGCACAGGGGACAAAAGCTCCAATCGCCAAGCTTGCCGATACCGTAGCAGGGTATTTTGTACCTTCAGTCATAACTATTGCAATAATTGCAGCGCTTTTATGGGCATTTGTGGGTAAACAAAATACGACTTTCGTGCTTACAATATTCATATCAGTATTAGTAATAGCTTGCCCTTGTGCACTAGGTCTTGCAACACCTACAGCTATCATGGTAGGTACAGGTAAGGGTGCCGAAAATGGTATACTTATAAAGAGCAGTGTTGCCCTAGAGCTTGCGCATAAAGTAAACACAGTTATATTTGATAAAACAGGTACAATAACAGAAGGAAAACCGAAAGTTACAGATATAATAACATTTGGCAATTACCAAGAAGACTATATATTAAAGCTATCAGCTTCAGCAGAAAAAGGCTCAGAGCATCCACTTGGTGAAGCTATAGTTAAATACGCAGAAGAAAATAAAATAGATTTAATAAATGTAGAAAAATTTACTTCAGTTACAGGTAAAGGTATAAAAGCAGTTATCGACAATAAAGAAGTAAATCTTGGAAACATAAAAATGATGGAAAGTTTAAACATATCTTTAGATATAGTAGAAAATAAATACGAAGAATTATCTAAACAAGGAAAAACACCTATGTTTATATCAATAGATAATGAACTAGCTGGAATAATCGCAGTAGCAGATGTCGTAAAGGAAAGCAGTAAAAAAGCGATAGATCTTTTACACAGTCTAGGTATAAAGGTAGCTATGGTAACAGGCGACAACAAAAACACTGCAGATGCAATAGCAAAACAAGTCGGAATAGATATAGTCCTAGCTGAAGTACTTCCAGAAGATAAATCAAACGAGGTTAAAAAACTACAGGCAGAAGGCAACTTTGTAGCGATGGTCGGAGATGGAATAAACGATGCACCAGCACTTGCAGCAGCAGACATAGGTATGGCGATAGGAAGTGGAACAGATGTAGCAATAGAATCAGCTGATATAGTTTTAATGAAAAACGATTTAATGGATGTTCCAACAGCAATCAAGCTTAGCAAGGATACAATAAGAAATATAAAACAAAACTTATTCTGGGCATTTGGATATAATACAATAGGAATACCAGTGGCAGCAGGAGTTCTATACATATTTGGAGGCCCTCTTCTAAATCCTATGATAGCAGCTGCTGCTATGAGCTTAAGTTCTGTATCAGTAGTATCAAATGCATTGAGACTGAGAAAGTTTAAACCATACAATTAATTGAACACAAATATATTTAGGAGTCCCCAAAATTTGGGGGCTTTTTAAATATAATAAATTAAAATAAAAATACAATAAAATAAAACAAAATATTCAAAAAATAGAAAACATATTATGATATAATAATCCTAAAGGTTATAAAAGTAAGTATTGTATTACACAGATCTTTTTACGATTTAGGAGGTTAAATGATGGAAGTGAATATATTAACAGTAGAAGATGATTATAAAAGTCAGCAATTATTAAAAGAATTTTTGACCTCAAATGGTTATAAAGTAGACTGTGCAGAGGATGGTTTAGAAGCGATTCAAATGTATAAAGAAAATTACTATGATTTAGTTCTTTTGGATATTAATATACCTAATTTAGATGGATTTTCTGTTTGTAAAATGATTAGAAAGGAATCAGATATTCCTATTATATTTGTAACTGAACTCAGTAGCGAAAAAGATCAAATAAAGGCATTTGATTTGTTGTGCGATGATTATATAATAAAACCATTTTCTTTTAATTTATTAATTAGGAGAATTCAGGCAGTTCTTAGACGAGCTAAAATAGATAAAAGGGAGTCTTATATAACATTTGAAAAAATAAAATTAAATTTAAAGACGTATTCTGTAGAAATTGAAGATGAGGTTATAGATTTGACGCTCAAGGAATTTAAAATTTTGAAGGCGCTTATTGAAAACTACCCTCAAGTTGTAACTAGAGAAAAATTATTAGATAATATCTGGGGATATGATTACTTCGGCGACACTAGAATAGTCGATGCGCATATTAAAAATATAAGAAAAAAAATCGTTTTACCGTATATAAAAACGGTAAAAGGAATAGGATATACTCTTAAAAAGGACGCTTAATTTTGTATATCAAAGCTTTATAAAATTTTATTTCTCTTTATAAATATTTTAGATTATTTTTGGAAAAATAATAATAGTATTATAAGGAGGTAATGATATGACTAGTTTTAAAAAGCATATGAAAAACATGAAAGAAGATATAAAAGAAGGCATGCAAAAAGTAGGAGATAGCGTAAAAGATACGGCGATGGATTTAAAAGACGAAGCTATGGGCATGATGGAAAATGTAGGAGAAAAAGGTCAAGAATTAATGGAAGAATATAGAGAAGAGCAATATAGAAGAAGTATGGAAAGACAAGCTAAGGAAGAAGCTAGAGAAGAAAACAAATATAATTCTTACAAATAAAGGCTTACTTAATTAGAACCAACGATTTTTTTATTGGCTAAATATAGAGATGTTTTAAATTATAAAAACTATGAGTCGAAATTTTTATAAAAACGATTCATAGTTTTTATTTTTGATATTTTAATTGTACTCATATAATGAAATTAAAAACAGAAAAATAAACTATATTGTATTGGTACAAAATATAAAAAATGTAAAATTATAACAATTGTATCCTAAATTGTATTATAATCTAAATATAATTTTTTTGGAGGGAATACAATGGAGAATATTAAAGAAAATAAAAATGTATCAGTTAAAACAAAAAATTTAGTAACAGCAGCTTTAATGGCGGCGATAACTTGTCTAGTTACAGGGTATATATTACATATTCCAGTTGGAAATGGATATGTACACATAGGAGATGCGATTATATACTTGAGTGCGTCAATACTTCCACTTCCATATGCTTTAGTTTGCGGCGCAATCGGTGCAGGGCTTGCAGATTTTACAACAGGTGCTTTTATTTGGGTTATACCTACTGTAATAATAAAACCACTTTCAGCTTTGTTTTTTTCAAGCAAAAGTGATAGAATAATAACTGTTAGAAATGTAATAGCTGCTTTTTTAGGCGGAGTAATAGGAACTGCACTTTATATGCTAGCTGATGGTATTATTTTTGGAAATATGAAGGCTGCATTTGTGCTTACAGGAATTGGTTTAATACAACCTGTTGGAAGTTTTATAGTATATATAATACTAGGTGTTGTTCTAGACAAAGTAGGATTTAAGAAATTCTATATGGAATAAGCTGGATCTAAAGAAGCAAAGCAATAAATAAAGTAAAAATTTATTAGAAATATGCTAAATAAGGAGAAAGGTATGACATTATTATATCCAATAAGAAATAGCTTATATGTAAATATAACAAATCTTTGCTGCTGTAAATGTGTATTTTGTATCAGAAATATTACAGACAGTGTAGGTGGTAGCGACAGTCTTTGGCTAGATCACGAGCCTACAATGGAGGAATTAAAGCAAGAATTAGAAAAATTCGATTTAGATGATTATGAAGAAGTTGTATTTTGTGGATACGGCGAACCTCTTATGAGAATAAATGAGGTAGTTGAATTTGCTAAATATATAAAGAGCAAGAAAAATATAAA
>NZ_JAXEWM010000176.1:0-3160 GCF_034113885.1 Intestinibacter sp. | reverse complement strand
TTTCCAAGTTTTTATATAATATATATATTTTTTATTGAGTTGATTAAATTTTATCATTATTTTCTACTAGGAATAATATATTTATATAAATAGATATATTTTAAAATTTTTTGTCAATTCACAAAAATTTTACTTAAAATTAAAAAGGGAGTGCTATAAAATAGAATAAAATCCATTTTATAGTACTCCCTTACTTTATAATTTATAGAAAATTATATTCCTTTGAAATTACAAATAAATATAATTTATATTCTGTATGTATTAGAATACTTTGTTTAATATTTCAATTATTTCTTCTTTAGTAGCTTGTCTTGGATTAGTAGCAGAACAAGCATCTTTTAAAGCATTGACAGCTAATATATCAAAATCTTCTTTTTTAGCACCTAATTGTTCAAATCCAGAAGGTATTTCTACATCGGCAGATAATTTTCTTATCGCAGTTATAGCTGCAGCAGCACCTTCTTCATCAGTCATGTTACTTACATCTACTCCCATAAATTCAGCGACATCTTTTAATCTATCTGGACAAACCTTAGCATTGTATTCTTGAACAGCTGGAAGTAATATAGCATTGCATACACCATGTGGTAGGTTATAGAATCCTCCAAATTGATGGGCTATAGCATGTACATAACCTAATGAAGCATTGTTAAATGCCATACCAGCTAAGAATTCAGCATATGCCATTTTGTCTCTAGCCACCATATCATTTCCGTCTTTAACAGCATCTCTTAGATATCCTTGGATTAATTTTATAGCCTTTTCAGAACAAGCATCTGTTATTGGAGTAGCTATAGTAGAAACATAAGCCTCAACAGCATGAGTTAAAGCATCCATACCAGTTGCAGCAGTCAATGCTTTAGGCATACTCACCATTAAATTAGGATCGTTTACAGCTAGTGTTGGGTTAACATGTTCATCACATATTGCCATTTTTACATGTCTTTCTTCATCAGTTATTACACAGAATATAGTCATTTCAGAAGCAGTACCAGCAGTAGTATTTATAGCTATTAATGGAAGCTGAGGTTTTTTAGATTTATTGACTCCTTCGTAATCTTTCATATTGCCGCCATTAGTAGCAACTAAAGCAATCCCCTTTGCACAATCATGAGGTGAACCTCCACCAAATGACATAACAAAATCACAGTTTTCAGCTTTTAAAACTTCTACACCTTCCATAACTGAAGTCACAGTTGGATTTGGAACTGATCCAGGATAAACGACATACTCTATGCCATTAGCATCTAAGCTATCTAATATTTCTTTTAATTCTGCACTTTTAGCAGATCTTTTACCACAAACTACTAAAGCTTTTTTAAATCCTCTTGCTTTGATTTCAGCTGGAATACTACCAGCACATCCAGGTCCCATTAAACTAACATTTGGCATATAAAATTTGTACATTCTAATTTTCCCCCTTAGTTTTATATTTGTAGCAATACACCATTGTGTATATATCACATACATAAATCTATTTCTGTAAATATAAATATAAAAATTACAATGTCCCAAAATTATAACGTTTTCTACATGTCTACAAAACATATTACTTATTATTTGTTTAAATGCTACCTTTACTTTAATTATATTAAAATTATGTAAATTGTCAAGTATTTTTCTGATTTTTCAAAATTTACAATATTTTATGAATTTTCCGATATTTTTACAAATAAAACTATCTTCTGACATAATTTACTCTATCTAATAACAATTTTATACATTTTTGCTTGTTGTATAATGTTGTTTTATATAAGAAAATGTCCTCTTTTATGATCATAAATTAATTATTTTCATAAAGAGAACATCTTGTTATTTTCTCATCAATTTTTATTTAAAACTTTTAAACCATTTCTCCATTTAAAGAGAATGAAAGAGTTTCAGTTATTTTTACATCTACAAGCTTTCCAACTAAATCGGCATCGATATCCTTTACAGCAAAGTTTACAAGCTTATTTTGTCTAGTTCTGCCGCTGAATTTAGTTTCATCAGTCTTGCTCTTTCCTTCAACCAAAACTTCGACTACCTTATCTTGGTAAACAGAGTTGTTTTCCTTTAATATTTCATTTACAACTGCTAAAACCTTGTCAAATCTCTCGTGTTTTACATCCTCTGGAATTTGATTTTCCATTTTAGCAGCTGGTGTACCCTCTCTCTTTGAGTAGATAAAAGTAAACGCATTGTCGTATCTTACTTTTTTGATTACATCTATAGTATCCTCTACATCTTCGTCTGTTTCACCAGGGAAGCCTATCATTATATCAGTAGAAAATACTATGTCAGGTATTTCAGCCTTAGCCTTTTCTATTATTCTTAAGTAATCCTCTTTAGAATAATGTCTATTCATTTTCTTTAGTAGATTAGTGCTTCCACATTGAACTGGAAGATGTAAAAATTCGCAGACCTTATCGCAGTCTCTCATAGCGTATATAACTTCATCTGATATGTCCTTTGGATGTGAAGTCATAAATCTTATTCTCTCTAAGCCTTCTATTTCATTTACTTTTCTTAAAAGCTCAGCAAAAGTTATTTTGTCTTCTTCTTCTAAAGTTTTACCGTATGAGTTTACATTTTGTCCTAATAATGTAACTTCTTTAGTTCCATGAGCAACTAATTCTTTGATTTCGTTTATTATATCTATCGGTCTTCTACTTCTTTCACGTCCTCTAGTATAAGGAACTATACAGTAAGTACAGAAGTTGTTACAGCCGTACATGATGTTTACAAACGCCTTAAGCTCAAATTTTCTATCGCTCTTTAACCCTTCTACAACTTCTCCGTCTACATCCCAAACGTCTACAAGCATAGCGTCACTTGACATAGCTTCTGCTAGTAATTCAGGGAATTTGTATAAGTTATGAGTCCCGAATACTAAGTCTACATGTTTATATTTAGATTTTATTTCCTTTACTACTGTAGGCTGTTGCATCATGCAGCCGCATACAGCTATTTTTAAGTTAGGATTTTTCTTTTTAGTCAACTTTAGATGACCTAAGTTTCCGTATACCTTAAGCTCAGCATTTTCTCTAACTGCACAAGTGTTGTATATTATTAAATCCGCAGTATCAGCCATCAAAGTAGGTTCATATCCCATATCATTTAACATAGCAGCTAGATTTTCTGAGTCGTGTTCGTTCATTTGACATCCAAATGTTTGTAT
>NZ_JAXEWM010000175.1:0-4684 GCF_034113885.1 Intestinibacter sp. | reverse complement strand
TTTTTGCAAATATATCTTTGACGGCCATATGTTTTTCCATTTTTATTTACCTCTGTATGTCCACATTTGGGGCATTTAAGACCCTTTTTAAATCTACCTTCTAAAATCTTGTTTTTTCCATCTGTTTCATCATAAAAACCTCAATTATATAAATTTTTTAATTTTTCTTGAGCTAACGCTATAAAAGAACTCATTTCCTCTATATCTAAATTATCTACCATTGATCTAATTCTTTTAGAATTAAACATGTTTGAATGTTCTTGTCGAAACATAATGCACCTCTTTCTATTTTAGGTAACTTATAATAGAAATTCCTAATCTTGTAAATTCTTGGTTATATTATGTCCCAACAAAATTTATTTCATACATATTCTCACAAAATCCTTTAACATATTTACAATAGTTCTCGTTCGAGTATATAGCAATAAAACCCAAAATATTTAATTGCAAATAAAAAAGCAATTTACTAATTTGTACTAAAACTCATTAGTAAATTGCTTTTTTCTATTCCATATTAAATCTATGTACTCTAAACTTGCTGCCGTCTAGATGCAAACCTTCGATTTCTCTATTTTTAGTGACTACAAAATATCTATTGTATAAATCGTCTCTGACTTCATCCTCTAGAGCTTCTATTAAAAATACTTCGTCTACATAAAGTGGAACTCTACCTAAAAATGCCACAAAATGTATCAAGTCGTGGTCACAATATCCCTTGATTAAAATATCATCTAAAACCTCTCTGACCCTGTATTTATCGTGTATATTTACTTCATCTAGCGGTTTATTTACATTTATAAAAGCGCCATTCTCCAAAGGCTTCACTTCAAATACTTCGTCCTCTAGTTGGCTTTTATCTATCTCCTCGAATAAATCCCTTGGTACATAATTTATCCCTTCTATGCCACTCAAAAATCCATATCTGTGGTGATTTACTTGTGGCTCTTCGCCATCGTGCTCAATAAGTTCCATCTCAAATAAATTAAAATAATCCGTATTTAAGGTTTTATCAGATATAAATACATTTGCGCATAAAGATTTTAAAAGCTCGCCCGCCTTTTTTACAAAGTCCTTTAAATAATTTGTAAAGTACTCAAAATCGTATCCCAATATACACCCACTTATATTAAAGCTCAAAGATCCAAAATACCCGAAATCATCGTCTACTTCTTGATCCTTTTCTATATAATCACAGCTGAAGCTAAGACCTATATCCTGAGGTGCTGGCTCTCCTAAATAATCTACATTCTCAATATCTATATTTCTCAATATGTAATCCTTTATACTCTCTATATCTTCTAGATTGAAATCCAGCTTCAGGTCCTCCATAACCCACTTGTCCATGAACATCCTGCTTGAAATAAGATTTCTATAATCAAATCTGCTTGAAATCTTATCGCTCTTTAGTATTCCATCGTACAGCAAGCTAATTCTTCTACTTGCATTATCAGATATATTTGTAAATTTCTTGTGAAGGGCTTTCGCCGTGATCTCTTCCTCATCGAATTCCATATCAAATACAAAATCCTCTTCAAATTTTTCCACAAAGTTTAATTCTATCAGCTTCAAAAATCCCAATATATCGTCCAACTTTTCATTTTTAAAATTTAAATAAAGACATAAATTTCTACAATCTATCTTTTGGCTTTCAGAAAACACACCTGACTTTTTATATTCCATATTGTTATCCCCTTTTTATATTATATAAAGTTTTTCCATAATTCAATAAATCTATTTATCGTAATTTCTAGCATACTTTTCAAATGCTTCTATATAATTTTTATTATTTCTTCTCTTAACTGCGTACTGGTGAAGCTCTATAGTTATTTTGCCGTCGTCATCTCTTACAAAATGATATAAAATTCTAAGCTGAGTATTATCAGCATATCTAAATTTATAAGTGTAGAAATTATTCTCAAACACATCGTACTTTATAGCCTCGTTATTAAATATCTTCTCAAATGGCTGTCCATTTTCCTCAAACTGTATTATAATTTCACACAATTTATGTAAAGCCTTGTATATAGCTTCCTTTGTCTTCTCGTTTTCTTTATTGAATTTTTTATTATTTATACTTATACAAATTTTGTCGCTCATAAAATATACCACCTATAATCTTATCATATCTATTTTATATTATTTAAATTCAAAACAATATATTTATTTTAACACATTTATTTTCTTTTTACTTGTTTTATGATAAAATAATTAATATGTTTTATTTTGCCTTTAAAATTTAGCTTTCGCGTCTAAATTTTTAATATAAAAATGGGTAAAATAAATTAAAACTAAATATCTATTAAAATTAGGAGGATTAACATGGGTTTAAAAGACAAATTTGCCGAATCATATGCTAGATCAAAAACTATGAGCGGACCAGAGAAAAAAGCAAATGAAATTATGGGTAAATTATTAATGAAAAAAGCAATTATACCTATAGTGGCTATGATTATTTTAATAATAGCTGGAGCTATGTTACATATTAACGGATGGATCATTCTTGCAATAAATTTAGCTATATGTGTTGGTACTTTCTTCTATATTAGAAGTCAAGCTAAAGAATTCCAAAACTTTACACCTTATGTAGGTAATCTAATAAGCCTAGAACAAAAAGGTAAAAAAGAATATGTTGCAATATTAAAACAAGGTAAAAAGCCTATAAAATTAAAAATAACTTATGGTGCAGAGGATTTACAACATATCAAGAAAAATCAACTAATCCAAATAAGCTACAACCCAAAATATCAAATTGCAATATTAGTTACTAGATAGTATCTCAGGGGATGTCGCAAGTAAATTGCGATCATCCCTTTTTAATTTTTATTATTAGTTTTTATACACAAATTCTCTATATATTTTAAGTGCATTGGCTAGCTGGTCTGGACAAGAGCTGCCTTTAGATCTGCAAGGGATTTGCTCTAATGTATCTATTATATAATCTATATTTTTACCTTTTACTAAATTTTTAATAGCTATCAAGGCCCCCTCACATCCGCCTTCAAAAACTACATCTAATAATATATCATCCTCGATATCCATCAAAATCGATTTTGCACATACCCCTTTTGTATAATATCTATACATCCTCATTCCCTCCTATACCTTTATTAATTTCCTATACGATATAAATTTATGATAAAATACTTTTGTTGATGTTATGATTTCATTATATTTTTTAAATAAAATGCGTATACATAAGTATGTATTTGTTAATAATGCATAGATAACATACAGATTAGGAGAAGCTTATGAAATGGAAATACGATATACTTGAATTTTACTTCAGGTTTTTGACAGTTTTATTTTGGGGTATTTTATTGTTTAACTGGATTTTTATACCAAACAACACTATAAACCGCTATATATTCAGTATTTACTCGCTTTTTTCTCTAGTGTATTTGCTTTTAATTATTGCAGATAATATAAAATTCGTTCACAAAGATTACATAGATTTTTTGTATAAATTTATATCTATTACGACCTTTATTATATCTGAATTTTATTTTTTACTATTTTCTAATAATATCAAATTGCTTTTAGTAAAATCTCTTATAAATTCACTGTACTTTTATATATCGTGCAAAAAAGTATTTACCTCTAAGGACGAAGACGGTGTGGTAGGTATTATAGCTTCAATATTAATATTTATATTCGCTACATGCTATTAAAATCTTATATACTATTTAAGGAAAATATTAGACATATTAATATTTTTTTGTTATCATGTATAATGAAGTTAATTTAACCAGCAAATGAAATTAAATTAATTAAATAAAATAGGAAAAAGGAGTAAACAACTTATGGAAAAGAAAATATTAGCTAAAGTTGGAGATAAAGAAATCTCTAATCTTGACATTGATAGTGCTATACAAGGTTTAGATCCTTATCAAGCACAACAATTCCAAACTGAAGAAGGAAGAAAATACGTATTAGAAGACTTAATAAACCAAGAGCTTTTATACATGTATGCTAAAGACAACAAAATAGACCAAGACGAAGCTTTCAGAAAAGAAATGGCAGAAATAGAAAAAAATGTATTAAAACAATACATAATAAACCAAATATTAACTAGCGTACAAGTAACTGACGACGAAAAGAGAACTTTCTTCGAAGCTAACAAAGCTAACTTCTCTAACCCACCATCTGCTAATGCTAAACATATATTAGTAGATACTGAAGAAAAAGCTAACGAAATATTAGCTCAAATAAAATCTGGAGAAGTAACTTTCGAAGATGCTGCTAGAGCTCATTCTACTTGCCCATCTAAAGATCAAGGTGGAGATTTAGGTACTTTCGGTAAAGGACAAATGGTTCCAGAATTTGAAGCAGCTACTTTCGCTATGAACGTTGGAGATATAAGTGAACCTGTTAAAACTCAATTTGGTTACCATCTAATCAAATTAGAAGCTAAAAACGAAGAAAGCATACCAACATTCGAAGAAGTAGCAGACAAAGTAGAAAAAACTTTAATGTTCCAAAAACAAGGTGAAGTTTACCAAGCTAAATTAAACGAAGTTAAAGCTAAATTCGGAGATTTAATATCTTATATGTAATATAAAATATAAAAATGCAAATAAAAAAGCTTGTCTAGATTCAGGACAAGCTTTTCTTTTTGCATATATCTAACAGACTAACATTTTATAATTTACATATATATGTTGTTACTGCTTCTATTTAGTTTTAA
>NZ_JAXEWM010000174.1:0-13658 GCF_034113885.1 Intestinibacter sp. | reverse complement strand
AGGAAGAATGCTATTTAGCGGTGAAGAAGCTCTAAAAGAAGCTCAGGTTATATCTGGAGGAGAAAAGGTTAGATGTATGTTTTCTAAGCTGATGCTTTCTAACGCCAACGTATTAGTGCTAGACGACCCTACAAACCACCTAGATCTTGAATCTATAACATCAGTCAACAAGGGTCTAGAAAAATTTCCTGGGGTGCTTTTATTTAGCTCACACGACCATGAGATGATACAAACTCTAGCAAATAGAATAATAGAAATAACTCCAAATGGAATAATGGATAGAAAAACTACTCTAGAGGATTATCTAGAAAACAAAGATATACAAGAAAAATTAAAAGAAATGTACGCTTAATATATAAAGCTCTTTTATGTTAGTTTAATGTTAATTATCGATGATATTATTTTAATAATATTAAGATGATTTTAAATTCTAATATAAAAGAGTTTTTTTGTTGAAAATTGATGATTTATAAAATATATTATCGATAATTTGTATATAAAATAGGCTTGATATATTTACAATATTTAAAATATATCGAGATATGTTAAGAAAATGTAAATAAAATAACCTTTAAATGTTAAAAGACTGTAAAATACCCTGTGATTGTGTTAAGGGAATGTAAACAATCTTCTGAATATATGGAATTTACTGAAAATTTATATATAATATAATTAACAAAAGAAAAAGCAAACATAAGGAATTTAAAATTTTAAAGTGTTAATTAAAGGAGGAGCATATTATGACTGGAGTAGCATGGGTATTTATGATAAGTGTATGGTGTATAATTGGATTAGCTGCATTTTTTGCTTTGAAAAAGATTGTAAGCAACCAATAAAAGACTGCAAGTAATTTTTCTACATGGAATTATATTAAAAATTTAATACTTTACTATTTTTAGTTAGATACAAATAATATAAAAAAGCATAAGTCCTGACATTTGGATTTATGCTTTCTTACTATGCGTAAAAAATATTTTTTTTATGCAAAAAAAATACAATATTATCGTCAAAAAAATAGTATAATTATATTAAATAAATAAAATGGAGGTATTGCTATGAGCGAAAAAAATAACTATGAATTTAGCGGCACAGAATATATAGAAATAGACGACACCTACAGAGATGAATATGAGATAATTATTGAAGATGAAGATTTTGAAGTCGAGGAAGAGGATATAGAAATAGAAGATACATATATAGATTAGATGAAAATACAGCCCTTTGGAGATAATATCTAAGGGGTTGTATTTTTTTTGAGAAAATAATATATTACAAAAGTATGGAAATTTTATGCATTTATGTATAAAATTATACTTATGTAAATTTATAAGGAGGAGTTATGTTTAATATTGCTTTAATCGGTTTTGGTGCAGTGGGCAAATCATTTGTAAAATTACTAGAAATGAAAAAAGACCTATTACACGATGTAAATTTAAAATATATTATAAAAAGCGACGGAGGTATTTACGACGAAGATGGATTAAATATCGACGAGCTAATGGAGTATACAAATAATAAAAAAATACAAAATCACCCTATGTGGTCTGATATTTCTATTAAAAATATACTAGAAAATAAAGATGTAGATATTTTAATAGAGCTTACAAGTACAAACATAGTAGACGGCGAGCCTGGTTATACTCATATAAGAGAGTCTTTAAAAAACGGTATAGACGTTGTAACTGGAAATAAGGGTCCTATTTTACTTCACTACAAAGAGCTTAAAGGCCTTGCAAATAAAAATAATTTGTACTTAAAAATAGGATGTACAACTGGAGGGGCACTTCCTTCTGTAAATGCAGGAACGACAGATGTTTTAGGAGCTAAAGTGACAGAAATCACTGGAGTTTTAAATGGAACTACTAATTTTATACTAGAAGAGATGCTAAAAAATAGAGTCGAATACGAAGAAGCTCTAAAAAAAGCACAGGATTTAAACATAGCAGAAAAGGATCCTTCACTAGATGTGTTGGGGTACGACACTGCTGTCAAGATGGCCATTTTAAGCGAAGTAATTTGGAATGTAGATTTTGACTTTGATAAGCTAGATATAAATGGAATAACAAATGTCAAGTTAGATGATTTACTATCTGCAAAAGCTAACGATGATAAGGTAAAATTAGTGGCAAGGGCATCTTATCTAGATGGAAATTTCAAATTTGAAGTTAAGCCTACAGTGATAAGTAGCGATCATCCGCTTTACTCTGTAGACGGCAAAAACAAAGGAGTACATTACAAGACAGATATTTTAGGAGATATAACTGTAACAGGAGGAGCATCAGCACCGTTAAATGCAGCAGCTTCAATCCTTAGAGATTTACTTTATATAATTCAAAATAGGAGATGATAATATGTCACATATAAGTGCCAAAAAAGAATATAAAAGCTTAGTCGAGAGGTTAAATAAATTTCCTCAAGGAGCTCCTGAGTCAAAAACTCTTTATGAAATATTGAAAGTTTTATTTACAGAGAGAGAGGCTTATTTAGTATCACAGCTTCCAATAGGAGCTTTTAGAGTTAAGACAGCGGCTAGAATTTGGACAATGACTTACGATGAAGCTTTAAAGGTATTAGATACTTTGGCTTCTAGAGCTATACTTTTAGATATTGAAGACGAAAAAGGTAAGAAGTATATATTACCTCCACCAATGGCTGGATTTATAGAATTTGCCCTTATGAGAACTAGAGGGGATATAGATCAAAAATTGTTAGCAGAGCTTTACTACCAATATCTAAATGTAGAAGAAGATTTCATAAAGGATTTATTTTATTCTTCAGAAACTAAATTAGGTAGAGTATATGTACAAGAAGAGGTTTTGACAAATGAAAACCAAGTAGATATCCTTGACTTTGAGAGAGCGACTCATATAATAGAATCCTCAAAGCATATAGCAGTAGGTATGTGTTACTGTAGACATAAGATGCAGCATCTTGGAAAAGCATGTGATGCGCCTATAGATATATGCATGACATTTGGAAATACAGCCAATTCACTTATAAAAAACAATTACGCTAGACGTGTAGATGCAGTCGAATGCAAGGAGCTTTTACATCAAGCCTACGAACACAATCTAGTTCAATGTGGTGAAAATGTAAGAGAAGGTGTTACATTCATATGCAACTGCTGTGGATGCTGCTGTGAGGCACTACTTGCAGCTAAGAAATTTGGAAACATGCATCCAGTTCAGACTACTGCATTTTATCCATCAGTAAATGACGACTCTTGCGTAAAATGTGGCAAATGTGAAAAAGCATGTCCGATAGATGCAATAAGCTTAGTAAAGGACGATAAAGGAAACAAAAAAGTAGAAATAGACTATGATGTATGTCTAGGATGTGGAGTTTGCGCTAGAAATTGCTCTAAGGGAAGCATAATATTAAAGCGTAGAAAAGAAAAAATAATAACTCCATCTAGCTCTGTTCACAGAGTAGTGCTTCAAGCGATAGAAAAGGGTACATTACTAGATCTTATATCAGAGACAGAGGCGTTTAAAAACCACAGAGTTATGGCATCTATACTTTCTGCTATTTTAAAGATGTCTCCTGTTAAACAGCTTTTAGCAAAGGATCAAGTCAAATCTATTTACTTAGATAGATTGCTTAGTATAAAAAAATAATTTAAACCTCAAAATAGATGCTATTCATATATATTTAACAAACCTGTAATAATATATGTGTATAATAATAGTTATTATATAAAAAGGAGGAACTATGGGGAATGAAAAAAGTAAAATTTATCTATAATCCAAATTCTGGAGATAAAAGAATAAAAAATGAAATAGATAAAGTTATACAGATATATCAAAAATACGGATATAGTGTTGTCCCTTACAGAATAACGAGATCTCGTCCTAATAGCGATGCATTTTGGGATATAGACGACAATTATGACCATATATTGTTATCTGGAGGAGACGGAACTATAGATTTATTTATAAATACAATAAAAAAACTAAATATCGATATACCGATAGCCATACTTCCATCAGGGACTGCAAATGATTTTGCCAACGCTATAAAATATCCGCACGACGTCAGAGAGTGTATCAAAAAAATCGTAAATTCAAAGCCTAGATACGTAGATATCGGAAAAATAAACGATAGATACTTTATAAATGTAGCCAGCGCTGGAATGTTTACAGATGTTTCTCAAAAGATAAATCCAGATGTTAAAAATACGATAGGCAAGGTTTCTTATTACTTAAAGGGGATAGAAGAAGCTTTAAACATGAGAAAGTTCGATATAAATGTAAAATCTCAAGAGATGAACTACGATGGCGATATGTACCTTATGCTCGTATTTAATGGAAAGACTGCAGGAAATATAAATCTAGCATATAAGGCAGAGATAGATGATGGATATCTAGATGTAATTATAGTTAAGGGAACACCTCTTCCTAAGACACTTCCACTTTTAGTAAATATACTTAGAGGTGAACATCTAGAAGGCTATAATGAAAACGAAATTTTATATTTTAAAACTAAAAAAGTTACAATAGAATGTAAGGATGAATTAGTTACAGATATAGACGGTGAAAAGGGTCCAGACTTCCCTCTTACAATAGAATGTGTAAGAAATGGAATACAGCTTTTAGGATATGAATAAAAAATTATAATAGGAGTGGTATTATGGAAGATAAAATTGGTATTGTATATTTTTCTGGAACGAAGAACACAGAATTTATATCACAAAGTATTAAAAATGTGCTTGAAAAATGGGATGAGAAAGTAGATCTAATCAATATAGAAAAGGATAAAATAATACCTACTGACTACAAATACTTAATAATCGGGGGACCTGTTTATATTGATAGGTATCCCGATATTTTAATTAAATATGCAAAACAAAATCTAAAAAATTATAAAAATAAATGTATGTTATTTACAACTCAAGCATCTGAAAAAGACTCTACAGCATATCAACATTTTATAAATGAGATGCCTAATTTAAGTGTAACTTACTGTATGTATGTTCCTATGCCGAATAATGCATATAATTTCTTTTTTAAAAAGACTCTAGAAAAAAAGCAAGATGAAATGATAAATAATTCTATTGAAATTATAGAAAATGGATTAAAAGAGTTTAGAGATGGTAAGATTAAATTATATCCTAGAAATAAAATAAAGGTATTTATGATTAATTTAGTATATAAAATGGTTTATCCAAGATTTATAAGTTTAATAAATAAAAAGATACATATAGATAGAGATAAGTGTGTAGATTGTAGGTTATGCGAGAAATCATGTCCAGTTGGATGTATCAAGATAGATAATGGTGTAAGTCATACTAAAGAATGTATATTTTGTCAGAGATGTATAAATATTTGCCCTAAAAGTGCTTTTTTGTATAAAGATAAAGAACTTTCTCAATATAAACCTAGATTTAAAGAGTTAGAAAAAAGTGAATAATAGTTAATAATTTAAAAGCCAGTCCAAGTAATTAAAATTATAATAATAAAAGGACATTTCACCGAAATAGTGAGATGTCCTTTTATTATTATTTTGAAATTTGAACTTATTTCTTTTCTAATTTGAATGAGCTCTTTAATGGAACTATTCTGTTGAATACTAATTTGTCTTCAGTAGTGTATTTAGTATCTACACTGAAGAATCCATTTCTTACGAATTGGAATTTATCAAGTGGTTTTGCGTCTTTTATTTGAGTTGGTTCAACAAAACCTTGTAGTATTTCAAGTGAATTAGGATTTATTTGTTCTAAGAAGTGTTTACCTTCGTTTTCTGGATCGTCATCTAGTATTAATGGTTCAAATAATCTAAATTCACAAGGAACAGCACTATTAGCATCTACCCAGTGAACAGTACCTTTTACTTTTCTTCCAGTAAATCCAGAACCACTCTTAGTTTCTGGGTCGTAAGTACCGTGGATTTCTATTATTTCACCGTTTTCATCTTTTACGAAGTCAGTACATTTTACGAAGTATGCACCCATTAATCTTACTTCGTTTCCTACGAAGAAACGTCTGTATTTCTTAACTGGTTCTTCCATAAAGTCGTCTCTTTCTATATAAACTTCTCTACTAAATGGAACAAGTCTCTTACCAGCTTCTTCATTTTTAGATATATTTTCTACTTCTAGCATTTCAGTTTGACCTTCTGGATAGTTAGTTATAACTAATTTTAAAGGTTTAAGTACAGCCATAGCAAGTGGAGCCTTTGGTTGTAAATCTTCTCTTAGGAAGTGGTCTAAAAGTCTAGAATCAACTGTTGAGTCGGCTTTAGCTACACCTATTTCATTACAGAATGCTCTTATAGCTTCTGGAGTAAATCCTCTACGTCTAACACCAGATATAGTAGGCATACGAGGGTCGTCCCAACCGTCAGTTATACCTTCGTCTACTAGAAGTTTTAATTTTCTCTTACTCATTACAGTATTTGTCAAGTTAAGTCTTGCAAATTCGATTTGTCTTGGCACATTTTCCATTTCGCATTCTCTTACGAACCAGTCGTAAAGTGGTCTTTGGTCTTCGAATTCTAGAGTACATATAGAGTGAGTTATTCCTTCTATAGCATCTTCTAGTGGATGTGCGAAAGAATACATTGGGTATATGCACCATTTATCTCCTGTATTGTGGTGAGTGTTATGAGAAATTCTGTATATAACAGGGTCTCTGAAGTTTACATTAGGAGAAGCCATGTCTATTTTAGCTCTTAGAACTTTTTCTCCGTTTGCAAATTCACCGTTTTTCATTCTTTCGAATAAGTCTAGGTTTTCTTCTATAGATCTATTTCTGTATGGACTTTCTTTACCTGGTTCAGTTAAAGTACCACGAGTAGCTCTTATTTCTTCTTGAGATAAGTCGCATACATAAGCTTTACCTTTCTTGATTAAGATAATAGCTCTTTTGTACATTTCATCGAAATAATCAGAAGCAAAATATAAGTTGTCCCAATTAAATCCTAGCCATTTAACGTCCTCTTTGATTGAATTTACGTATTCTTCATCTTCCTTAAGTGGATTAGTATCGTCGAATCTCATATTTACTTTTCCGTTAAATTCTCCTGCTAATCCGAAGTTTAAGCATATTGATTTAGCATGTCCTATGTGTAAATATCCATTTGGTTCTGGTGGGAAACGAGTTACTATAGATTTATGTTTCCCAGATGCTAAATCATCTTTAATTATGTTTTTTATAAAGTTAGTACGATTATTTTCGCTTGACATAAAAATTACCTCACATTTGTTTTATTTTATAATATGTATAAATTTATTATAATTCATATTACTAATTTTAATTCAATATTAAAAAAAAATAAAGTATATTTAATTAAATTAAGCAAATTAAAAGATTAAATATAAAATGAAAATTTTATTATTTAATAAAAATATGGTATATTATTTGTAATAGTATACCATAATTTAATAAAAAGTAAAAATTACTAAGATTACTATTTAAAGGAGGAGTTATGAAGAAGTATTTAAGAAGTTATGGAGTTGCATTTATTATAGTTTTAATATATGCATTTATCAAGTTACCAGTACTTAGAATTGATTTTACGTCTGGATTTTCGACTGCGATATTGTTTTTCGTGCTGGCAGGTATAATTGATATGATGTTTGACAGAGGCAATAAAACTTCAAAGCTTGCAAAAAATAATTTTGTGATAGCACTAGTTTTACTTGTTTTAGTTATAGCTATTCCATTTTTTGTAACTACACCGATTTTACATGCAAACGCATATAAAAATTTAATCGGTGAAGTATCTGAAAGTGAATTTACAGAAGATGTAAGTCCTGTAAATGTAAATGACATTCGTATTGTAGATGAAGATATGGCTATGAAGCTTGGAGAGAAAAAAATAGGTGAAATACCAGCTATAGGTAGTGTTTCACAGCTTGGTCAGTTTCATATTCAAAGTGTAAATGGAGAGCTTTACTGGGTTGCTCCTTTAGTACATAGAGATATTATAAAATGGATTACTAATCTAGATGGTACTGATGGATACGTTATGGTATCAGCTACAGATCCTCAGGATGTAAAATTAGTTCAAAGTCTAGACAAAAAGCCTATAAAGATAAAATATCAACCAGAGGCTTATTTCCTACAAGATCTACATAGATATCTTTATGTAAAGGGCATTGTAAACTACGGAATGACTGAATTTACACTTGAAATAAACGATGAAGGTAGACCTTACTGGGTTGTCAGCTTGTATGAGCATAAGGTTGGATTTTCAGGCTCTGATGCTGTAGGAGTTGCAGTCTTAGATGCACAAACTGGAGAATTAAATGTATACGATATAGAAAACGCTCCAAAATGGATAGACAGAATACAACCACAATCTATGGTAATAGAACAAATTACAGATTGGGGATTATATGTAAAAGGATTTATAAACTCTGTATTTACAGAAGAAGGTGTACTAGTGCCTACAGAGGGAGAATCTTTAGTATACGGTAACGATGGTAAATCCTATTGGTATACAGGTATAACATCTTCAGGAGGAGATGAATCTACAGTAGGATTTATGCTAGTCGATTCTAGAACTAAAGAGGCTAAGCTTTATATGCAAACAGGTGCTACAGAGACAGCTGCTATGACATCTGCAGAAGGTAAAGTCCAAGAAAAGAACTACGAAGCTACCTTCCCAGTTATGTACAACATATATGGAACTCCGACATATGTATGTGCTCTAAAGGATAAGGCTGGACTTGTAAAAAGTGTTGCATTTATATCAGTAGAGGATTACAGTGTATTAGCTGTTGGAAATAACAAAAAAGAAGCTCTAGCTGCTTATAAAGAGGCTCTAGAATCTGAAGGAGAAGATTTAAAATTTGAAACTGATGTAGATACTGTAGAGCTTTCTGGAACTATAGACAGAATAAATGCAGATGTTCAAGATGGTACGACTACTTACTTCTTCACATTGAAGAACAATAATACACTGATGTTTAAGGCGACTTCTAAGGTATCTGATAGACTTCCGCTTACTAAATCTGGAGATAGTGTATCTATTTCTTATACAAAGACTGATAGCACTACTATTACAATAACTAAGTTTGAAAACAGCAGCATTTTAAATAAATCATCTAAGAGCGAGAAAAAAGAAACGACAGAGGATAAAGCTTCAGAAAAAGAAGAAACTAATAAATCTGATGAAGCAGAAGCTACAGAAGGTCAAAATTCAAATCAATAAAATATAATTTTGTATATTTATAAAAAGTGAATTCATATGGATTCACTTTTTTTGTAGAGTTTTTTATTTTAATTAATATAATATATTAAATAATATTACATCTTTGGAGAGGTTTATATGACTATACTTGAAAAGGAGATACTTTTTATAATTAGTAGGCTTAGATGTTTAACTGAAACTCAATTTAATAAACTTTTCAATTACAAAAGAGATTCTAAAAAAAAGACTTTAAAAAGAACATTGAGGAGGATGTGCAATGATTATATTTTAGTTAAATTTCCGTGCAATATTAATTATAGGGGGTATAAAGAAAATTCTTATTTGTATTATATAAACGGAGCTAGTGAGTTTTACAAGGGGGAGGATTTAATAAAGGCTCTAATAAGCTCTGATATTGCTGTGAAATTAAATCTTGCAAATTTCGATATAGTCAGGTTTTACAGGAATATAAATATTGGGGATAATAATTATTCTTTATATATCGAATATATAGATAATAACTGTCAGAGAAAGCAAGTTCTTTTTGATATACAATTGGGAAATAATGTCGATTTATCAAAATACTATACTTTTAAATCGGATATGAAAAACACGACTATTCCGTTTTTTATGGTTCCAAATATAATAGTTGTGACAAATAGCTTAAATGAAGACGATTATTTATGCACTCAAAATCAGGAAAATATTTTCTTGATTGACATGTCTTTACATTCTATGTTCAGATATTTATAATATGTATAAAAATTAAATTTGTTTTTTTGAAATAAAGTTAAAATTTGTAAAATAATAGTTGCAAAATATCAAATTATATGCTTAAATTATATTGATAATTTGATTATTAAGCCTAGGGTAGAGGTGCTTTAAATTAATAGTATCTATAGGGAGCTGGCAAGTGTGGATTTATAGAGAAAGGAGTTTAGAGCCGAAGTTGTAGACTTGGCAAAGTCTGCTGCTGGACTTATGCATAATATGTATAAGGCTGTCACTATGTTTGTGATGAGCTACAAGGTTTACTTTGATACTTAACGTCCAAAGTATTCCTTTGGGCGTTTTTAAATACCCAAAAAGATTAAGGGGGATTAGATTAATGGGTGATATAATAGTACAAAAATACGGTGGAAGTTCAGTTGCGACAACTGAAAAAATAACAACAATTGCAAAGAGATTGATAGAAAGAAAAAAAACAGATCCTAAAATAGTAGTTGTAGTTTCTGCAATGGGAGACACTACAGATGACTATATAAGTCTTGCAAAGGATATAACAGAAAATCCAGATAAAAGAGAACTAGATGTCTTAATGTCTACAGGAGAAATGATATCAGCATCACTTTTAGCTATGAGTTTAAATTCTCTAGGATGTCCAGCAATAAGCTACAATGCTTATCAACTAGAAATTCAAACAAGTGGAACTCACGGAAAGTCTTTAATAGATGATATAAATATAGAAAAAATAGAAAAAAGCTTAGATGAAGGCAAGATAGTAGTAGTAACAGGTTTCCAAGGGTTAGATGATGAAGGAGATATAACTACTCTAGGTAGAGGTGGATCTGACACATCTGCTGTGGCACTTGCTGTAAAATTAAACGGAAAATGTGAAATCTACACAGATGTAGACGGAATATATTTCACAGATCCAAGAAAATTCAAAGACGCTAAAAAACTAGAAGAAATAGAATACGAAGAAATGCTAGAACTTGCTAGCCTAGGTGCTCAAGTAATGCATTCAAGAAGTATAGAGCTTGCTCAAAAATATCAAATAGAATTATACGTAGGTCTATCATGCAGTGATATAAAAGGAACATACATAAGGGGGATAAAAAACATGAAATTAGAAGATAAAGTTATAACAGGACTTGCAACATCTGACGACGACGTTGCTATAACTATAGATATAGATGAAGATAAAGTAGTAGATTTATTTGAAAATATAGCAAAAGAAAATATAAGCATGGATATGATAAGTCAAACTGCTCCAATGAACTCAAAAATAAGTGTTTCATTTACAATACCAAAGGAAGACTTAAACCAAGGAAAAGCTATAGTTGAAAAATACGTTCCACAAGAAGATATATTAGTAGACGAAAATATAACTAAATTATCTCTAGTAGGTCTAGGAATGAAACACACTAGTGGTGTTGCATCAAAGGTATTTAGCATATTAAAGAAAAACGGAATAAAAATAAAATTAATAACTACATCAGAAATAAGAATAACTTGTGCTATAAGCTCTGAAGATACAGCTGTAGCTGTAAATGAAATAGCAAAAGAATTTAACGTATAGAAATCACTAGAATTTAGGAGGACGATATGAAACTTCATGGAAGTATGGAAATAAAAAACGACGACCTTTATATAGGGGGAGTAAAAACTCTTGATCTTGTAGAAAAATACAAAACTCCACTATATGTATTTGATGAAGAATTGATAAGAAACAATTGCAGAGAATATATAAAATCTTTTAAAGTAAACGAAAATGGAAATAAGGTAGCATATGCAGGTAAGGCATTTTTAACTAAATACATGTGTAAAATAGTCAAAGAAGAAGGTCTTTGTCTAGATGTCGTGTCAGGTGGAGAATTATACACTGCATATAAAGCAGGTATGCCTATGGAAAATATATTATTCCATGGAAACAATAAAACAGTAGATGAAGTAAAATTAGGTATAGAATTAGGTGTTGGAAGATTTGTAGTAGATAATTTCTATGAATTAGATTTAATCGAAAAATTCTGCCTAGAAAACAATAAGACTCAAAAGATTTACTTCAGAGTTACTCCAGGAATAGACGCTCATACTCACGACTACATAAAGACTGGACAAATAGATTCTAAATTCGGATTTGCACTTGTAAATGGAGACTTTTACAAGGCTGTAGAAAAAGTAAAAGAATATAAAAACATAGAGCTTGTGGGAATTCACGCTCATATAGGCTCTCAAATATTTGAAATAGAGCCTTATTTAGATGAAGTAGAGGTTATGCTAAACTTACTAAAAGAAGTAAACGAAAAAAATGACGATATAAATCTTACAGAAGTAGACTTAGGTGGAGGAATAGGTGTTTACTATACTAAAGAAGACAAACCAAGAACTATAAGTGCCTTCTGTGAAGCTATAATAAATAAAGCAAATGAAGTTTGTGAAAAAATAGATATAAAAGTTCCAACACTACTAATAGAACCAGGTAGATCACTAGTTGCAAATGCAGGAAGTACAATCTACACTGTAGGTTCTATAAAAGAAATAAAAGATGTAAGAACATATGTAAGTGTAGATGGAGGAATGACAGATAATATAAGACCTTCTCTATATCAAGCAGGATATGAATGCGCTATAGTGAATAAAATAAATCAAACTGGACATAATCATAAAGTAACTATAGCTGGTAAATGTTGTGAAAGTGGAGATATTTTAATATCAGACACAGAAGTAGGAGATATTGAAAGCGGAGATATTCTTATAACTACTACAACTGGAGCTTATGGATATGCGATGGCTTCAAACTATAATAAAATACCAAAAAATCCTGTAGTATTTGTAAAAGATGGAGAAGATATATTGTCTTGTAAGAGACAAAGCTATGAAGATTTACTATCTTTAGAAGTGTAATAAAAAGGTTACAAATCTGATAACTAGATTACAATTATGATGATTGATATTTTATATAGTGTAGTTATATAATTGATTTAGATTAGAAGTTATATTGAATACTCTTATATCTATGGAGGAATAATCATGAAAATAAAATATTTAATTATCTTAATTGTGGTGTTAGTTTTTTCTGTAGGATGTAATAGAGAAGATGCTTCTCTTTTTAAAGAAGGACAAAAGGCTCTAGAAAATCACGAGTACTACGAAGCTCAAAAATATCTATCAGATGTACTTGAAGAGGATCCTAAAAACGAAAGCGCTAGATCTATGTATATGCAAGCTATGAAGATGTCTAAGGCGGAAAAATACAAAGATAAAGGGCTTTACGATAAGGCAATCGAATGTCTAGAGAGAATAGTAAATATAGATAACGGCTCTCAAAAGATAAGAGTTGAATCAAATGAATTAAAAAAAGAACTTGAAAAGCTACAAGAGGAAGAAGAGGAAGCTGCCAACATAAGAAAACAAAATGCAAAAGAAGTAGCTAGAAAAGATATGCAAAAGGCGGAAGCCGAGTATTATGCTTGGAAGCAAAATCAAGACCAAAATAATTGGGTTTATAATCAAGGCCAAGGTGACTCTTCAGATAGAACAATTTTAGATACTATAAAAGATAAAATAAATGAATTTTTTACTCAATAAACTAAAAGAAGTTGCCCTTTAGGGTAACTTTTTTTAGTTTGAAGGAATTAAAATGGTAAAATACAATAAGGTTTATTATACATATACCAACTTAGAACTATTGTAAATATGTTAAAGTATTTTGTGAGAATACGTATGAAATAAATTTTGTTGGGACATAATATAACCAAGAATTTGTATAAAAGTAAAAATATTCAAGATTGGGGATTTCT
>NZ_JAXEWM010000173.1:0-5606 GCF_034113885.1 Intestinibacter sp. | reverse complement strand
TATCTAATGAAAAATTTATGAATATACAAAAGAAACTACTAGAAAGATATGGAGTAGATGAAGCCGAAATAGAGAGACAGCTAAAAAGCATGGGCATAAATCCAAATGACTTAAACAGCATGGGTTCTATGAACATAAACGATATAAGAAATTATACTATGAATTCAAATAACAACAGAAGTCAGGATTCAAAGATAGAGGTAGTTCCTAAAGACGATATAAAGGAGACAATTGTAAAGAATTCAGATTTTTACAATAAATTTTCAAAGAGACTTGAATACGATAGCTTCATAATAAGCTACCTAAAAAACGACGTAAACGACCTTAAAATCGTAATAGACAAAGAAAATGTAACATTGATGAGTGAAGGAAGCATAAACCTTGTCGACTCACAGCTAAATGAATTTTTACTAGATTACAAAAACATGATAGGTAAGAAGATGAAGGTTAAAATCTGTGAAAACTGCAAAGAATACGATTATTAAAGATAAAACGACGAGGGTGATTTTTTCTCGTCGTCTCGATTTTTTAAGAGAAAGAAGGCCTACAAAATAGAACTAAATCTATTTTATAGGCCTTCTCTCTTTTGAAGTGTGTGTTTTTAGTTATTTATAATGAAAATTTCTTAATTAGCTTAACACCATTTTGAACCATACTATTCAAAAATACTATATTCAAAAGATCTCCTGGATGAACAAATGGTATATCATAGGTATCTACCAAATTCATAGGGACTACGATGTTTTTGTTAATATTTTTTTCATTAAAATAAGCCTTTAGAGTCACTGCAAATTGATATATACATATATCTGTACAGTCACCAACAACCACCACATTATCTATATCGTCCAATATATTAACATCCATAGCAAAGAATCCATTTGTAGAATTTTTTGGTATAATTTCAAGGTTCTTGATATCTAAAAGCTCGTCTACCACCTTGCATTCTTCAGTATCTACTAGACAGTGGACAGGGTAGCTGTTTAATTCTACAGAATTCTTATCGTGAGTATCTGTAAAGGCTATAATCTTGTTTAACTTTTCCTCCAAAGGTTTTACAAATTCGTAGATAGGATTTATAAGAGATTTTATCCTATCAGAATATAGAGCTCCTTCTTTGGCAAATCCGTTGTTTATATCTACTATAAATAAAGCAGTTTTACTTAGATCGTAGTCAGCTAAATTTTCAATAGGTAAATTATCTAAGTTTTTTTGTAAAACTTCAAATTCTTTAATTATGTTATCCATTTGTAACCTCCACAATAATTTAATAAAATTGTATAATTTTCTTTTAAATATGTCAATAGGTATTGCTAATTTATTGTATTAATTGTTTAATATATAGTATTTTTACAATTGTAATATTAGCTTTCAAAAGTTAATCATTGACAATAGTATTTATTATTTTAGGGTAGTTTGTAAAAATACCGTCTACCTTGAACTTTATGAGCTTTCTCATTATAGTTATAGAATTGACAGTGTAAACCTGTACTAAAATGTCCTTTTTATGAGCTTCGTCTACAAATTCCTTGTTCACTAGATCGTAAGAAGGATGTATATAAGTGCATTTGCAGTCCTTACATGTCTTTAGTGCTTTTTTTAAGCCACCTCGTTTAAATGTAAGGGCGCTTACTAAATAAGCAGTTTTGATTTTGCTGTTTAGCTTGCTCAATTTTTTTAGGCTTTTTACGTTGAAAGTTGATATTACAACTCTCTTTTCCATTTTGTATTTTTTGACTAATGCCACAACGTCCTTTTCTATATCCTTGTAAGCTATTTTGTTGTTTTTTAATTCTATATTTAGATTTAAATTTGTAGGCTCTATTAATTCTAAGACCTCATCCAAAGTAGGAATTTTACACTCTGGATTGTCTTTATATTCATCGTCCTTTATAGTAAGCTCTTTTATTTGTTCAAGAGTTAATTTTTTTATATATCCCTTTCCGTCAAACATTCTGTCTACAGTTTCATCGTGGTGAACTACTAAAATGCCGTCTTTAGTTTTATGAACGTCTAGTTCAATTCCGTAGACACCTAAGTCTAGGGATTTTTTAAAAGCGCATATAGTGTTTTCAGGGAAAAAACCACTATTGCCCCTGTGAGCGTATATATTCATATTATTCCTCCTCATAAACCTTGCTAGTTGCTTTAATTAACTGTTTTATGTCTTAATGAGTATAAACATTGGTAGTATTTAGCTGTTCCAGTTGGCTATTTCCTCAGCTAGGTTGTTTAAGTACTCCCAACGTTCGTATTTTATCTGTAATTCTTCCTCTAGTTTGGTTTTTTCGTTTATTATTTCTTGTAATTTTGTAAAATCTGTTGCAAATTTTGCAGTATCTTCTTCTAGAGAAGCTATTTTATTTTCTATTTTTTCTATATCTTCATCTATAGTGTCGAATTCTCTCTGCTCGTTGTAAGAGAATTTAGGTTTATTTTTAGCTTTAGGCTTTTCCTTTTTAGGCGATTGAGGTTTAGGCTTTTCTACCTTTTCCTCCTCGAATTCTTCAAATTCTATGTTTTCTTCTTCTCTGTAATTTAAATAATCGCTGTAGTTACCTGTGTAGATATGGATATTTCCGCGACCTTCATATGCAAAGATCTTATTGCAGACTCTATCAAGAAAGTATCTATCATGGGAAACGCAGATAATTACACCGTTAAAATCATCTAAATAGTCCTCTAAACGGCTTAAAGTATCTATATCCAAGTCATTAGTAGGCTCGTCTAGTAAAAGAACATTAGGAGCCATCATAAGGACTCTAAGCAGCTGAAGTCTTCTTCTTTCTCCACCAGATAAATTTCTAATATGAGTGTACTGTAAAGTCCCGTTAAATAGGAATTTTTCACACATTTGTGAGGCAGTTATTTTATATCCATCTGCAGTAGTTATATAGTCGCTTTCTTCCTTGATATAGTCGATAGCTCTCATATCAGGGTGCATCTTAGATGTATCTTGGTTGAAGCAGCCTATTTTTACAGTTTCACCTATAGATATACTACCGCTGTCTGGCTTGATTTCTCCGTTTAGAAGTCTTATCAAGGTAGATTTACCAAGTCCGTTTCTGCCGACTATACCGATTCTATCTGTACGAGCTAGAGTGTAGTCTAAATCGTCTATATATGTTCTTCCGTCGAAGGATTTAGATAGGTGCTCTATTTCTATTATTTTTTTGCCAAGTCTACTGCTTCCTACAGAGATTTCTAATTTGTCTTCAGGAACGTAGACAGTTTTATTTGATAGCTCATCAAATCTTTGAAGTCTAGCCTTTTGCTTTGTAGTTCTGGCTTGGGCACCGCGTCTTACCCATGCTAGCTCTTTTCTAAGTAGGTTTTGGCGTTTTGCCTCCATTGACTCAGCTAGCTGAAGTCTAGCCATTTTTTTCTCTAGAAATACAGAGTAATTTCCTTCATAGCTGTATAAGGTTCCTTTATCTAGCTCTAGTATTCTATTAGTTACACGGTCTAGGAAATATCTATCATGTGTAATCATAAGTATAGATCCCTTGAAGGAATTTAAATAAGTTTCTAGCCAATCGATTGTGTCGTTGTCTAGGTGGTTTGTAGGTTCATCTAAAACAAGTAGCTCACAAGGAGTTATAAGAGCAGATGCTAGAGAGACTCTTTTTCTCTGTCCACCTGAAAGCTCCTCTACCTTTTGATCGAAATTTGTGATTCCAAGCTTAGTCAATACAGTTTTTGCGCTGCTCTCTAAGTCCCAAAGGTTTAGCGCATCCATTTTTTCCTGTAATTTTAGGAGCTTTTCGTTTAGCTTTTCGTCGTAGGATTTGTTGATTTTGTCTAGGAGGTCTTGATAATCTCCTATTATCTTCATTTCCTCACAAGTCCCCTTAAATACCTGCTCCAAAACAGTCGCGTTTTCGTCGTAGTAAGGGTTTTGTGGAAGGTATTCGATTCTAACCTTGTTTGCCTTTGTGATAGTTCCGCTATCTTCTACCTCAGCTCCAGCTATTATTTTAAGTAGGGTAGACTTACCTGTTCCGTTTACACCGATTAATCCGATTTTTTCTTTATCGTTTATCCCTAGAGAAATATTCTCCAGTAATTTTTTTTCAGAGTAGCTTTTGCTAATATTTTCCAATGTTATTAAATTCATCGTTCTCACCTTTATATAAAATTTTAATTTAAATACTTGACGATAAAATTATTGTAAAGATTACCATCAAGGTATAAAATTTAAGTAATAAATATTTGTCTTTATAAAATCTACATTATATTATAACTCATAACACTAAATTAGACTAATAATATTGACAAATAAAAATAAAAATATAAATATAAAATATTGAGTATTAGAGAATTTTAAAATTTGGAATTTTATGTGGGATTTGGAAATAAATTTAGAAACTAGCTTTATGAAAGGGGAAAAATATGAGAGTATATATATCACAATTAGTAGAAACAGAAAAAATAAAGCCAATACTTGAAAAGTACGATGTTGGTCTAGAAATTGTATTATTTGCAAGTCCATACTGCTTAGATAGACAGGATGAGTTTATAGAAAATTATAAAGAGGAATTGGGAGATCTATATGGAAAAATAGATATATCCATACACGGTCCTTTTGTCGAGCTGTGTGCAGGAACTCGTGACGAGCTAATAGCTAAGGTCTCAAATTACAGGATGCAGCAGGCATACGATGTCGCTAAAAAGATGAATGCAAAATATATAGTTTACCACAATGGATATTATCCAAATACTTATAGCTATATTGAATGGATGCAAAATGCCCCTGTATTTTGGAAGAATTTCCTTGGGGATAAGAAAGACGACGGTATAAAGGTTCATATCGAAAATGTATTTGAGGACGACTACTTTATATTAAACGAGCTTATGGAGGAAATATCAGACGATAAGACATCTCTATGTCTAGATGTCGGCCATGTAAATGCTTATTCTGATATAGATGTGATGGAGTGGATTAAAATCTTAAAAAAATACATAAAACACATGCATATACACAATAATTGTGGCGATAGAGATTCACACCTTGGAATAAACAAAGGCGATATAGATATTATAGAAATTCTAGATATTATAAAAGATAAGGATATTACAATTTCTCTTGAAATAGGCGATTTAGATCAATTAGAGGAATCTCTAGAAATACTTTATAAAAATGGATTTATAGGATATAGAAAATAAAAAAGAGGAGAAAATTTATGAATATAGGAGTTTTAGGTTGTGGGAAGATGGGCTCAGTCGTAGCCAAAAAGCTTCCAGAAGATGCAAATAAAATAATTGTAGACAGAAATGAAGAAAAGCTCGAAGCCTTGAGCAAAATTATAGATTGCAAATTCTCTACGTCTATAGACGCACTAGCTGATGCAGATATAGTGGCTGTGATACTTCCAGAATCAGAGGTAAATAAAAATGTAGAGAGCATCTGTAAAATAGCAAGGGACGGTGCAATAATTTTAAATATGTCTACAAATGGAGCAGTCGACGATAGCATAAAAGACAGCTATAAAAGCATAAATATAATTGAAACTAAAATAATAGGTCAGTCTTCTATGATAGAAAAATCTAAGGCTCCATCAGCTATAGTAATAGGAAGCCAGGATAAAACTATAGTCGACAAAATA
>NZ_JAXEWM010000172.1:0-13507 GCF_034113885.1 Intestinibacter sp. | reverse complement strand
AAACACTCTACTTCTTTTTTTCTTCTAAATGTTGATAATATACTCAATGTCAAGACGGCAAATGTAGTAGTTTTTATACCTCCAGCTGTAGAACCTGTTGAACCTCCAATTAACATAAGACATATCATTAAAAATAAGCTAGATTCCTTCATAGCTGCTAAATCCATCGTATTAAACCCTGCTGTTCTAGTAGTTACTGATTGAAAAAGCGACATTAAAATCTTTTCAGGCAAGCTTTTTTCTTCAAAAACTACATTATTATTTTCAATAATAAATATAAGTAACGCACCAGATAAAATTAAGAAGACAGTTACACTAACGACTATCTTTGTATGCAATTTATATTTTTTAAATTTTAGTTTTTTATCCACTAGATCCTTCCATACAAAAAAACCTAACCCACCTATTACTATAAGTGCCATAATTATAATATTAAAATACCAATTGTCATAGACACTAGTTAAAGATGAAAACTCTGTATAATTTCCCATAAGATCAAATCCAGCATTACAAAATGCAGATATTGAATGAAATACAGAAAAATATAATCCCTTTAAAAGCCCTAACCTAGGACAAAAATAAAAGCTTAAAAGCAAAGCACCGCCTAATTCTAATATAAAGCTTCCACGAATTATAAATTTTGTCATTCTAATAATACCACCCATTTGCGGCGCTGCAATTGATTCCTGCATAGCATATCTAGAATTCATACCTATCTTGGCACCTGTAATAGAAATTATACTTATAGCAAATGTTACAAATCCAATACCTCCAATTTGTATTAATAATAAAATTACAATTTGTCCAAATAAAGACCAGTATGTATATGTATCAAATCTTATAAGTCCTGTAACACAAGTAGCTGATGTAGCTGTAAAAAAACAGTCTAAAAACGAGGTTCTTTGCCCTGCTCTAGTTGCAATAGGCAACATTAATAATAAAGCTCCTATTAATATAATCAAGCAATATCCAGCTAAAATTTTCTTCATTGGTGAAATTTCACTCATTTTCTTAGTAAAAAAATCCATATTATTCCTCCCAATAATCTCGCTTGTAAATTATAAATTAAGCTTCTAATTTTTAATTATTTAACCAAATTATAATCATTACATAAAATTCCAATCATAACTATTATATGAAATTCTAAATTAAGAAAATATAAATAAAATCTAATTTGTATAAAGATTGTATAAAGATTACACATACCCTTTTACATCTTTATACAATCTTTATATCTATATTTTTTTGTTAATACAAATTTAATATTATTTTTGTTAGAATTATCACAAATAATATTATTAATTTAAATCTTCAAGATTCTAGCTACTTATTTTTAAATTAATAAAGCATTTTTTCTGTGTTAGGGGGCATTAATATGACTGAAATATTGCTTATAATTGTATTAATAGTTACATTTATATTATTTTATTTCATTGCCAAATTTTTCGATGATTCCATGTCTAATATGAAATCTAATACAAGAAAAAATTAACATATATTCTAAAAATTAAGCGAGAGTCGTAATATAACTCTCGCTTAATTTTTTATTAATCTACTTTTTCACACCAAGAACAATTTACATAATACTGACCATCTACTAAACCACTATTTTCATTTACAACCTTGACTCTCTTTCCGTCGTATTTAGCTCCAAAGCTCTTCTCAACAGATGTAATTTTACCTTGGCTTTTTTTAACTGCTTCAAAATATTTGTCCTTTACAAAAATATACTTTCCTTCATTATCAAAACCTAAACTCATAAAATCACCTCTAAAATATAATCTGTTTTATATTAAAAAAGCATCGCCAGATAATGTAAATGATTCTGACAATGCTTTTAAATGCTTTAATATAAAATTTTAACTAACAATTTTGATTCATTTGATGAACCTTATCGAATTCAGCTTGAATTTCTTTTGAAGGTTCTTTATCTAATTTACTTACTATGTAAATTACTATTGCTGATAATATAAATCCAGGAACTATTTCATATAGACTGAATATTCCTCCGTACATAGCGCCTAAATTTCTCCAGATTATAGCAGTTACACCACCTGTTAATAAACCAGCGATTGCACCTTTTTTAGTAGTTCTCTTCCAGAATAGAGAGAATATCATTATTGGACCAAATGTAGCCCCAAATCCTGCCCAAGCATTTTCAACAAGTCCTAAAACTGTGTTGTTTGGATTTAAAGCTATAATTACAGCTATTATAGATACCACAACAACTGTCAAACGACTGACTGCCATTAATTCTCTATCACTAGCATTTTTTCTAAATTTAGCCTTATAAAAATCTTCAGTTATTGCTGAAGCTGTAACTAAAAGTTGAGAATCGGCTGTACTCATTACAGCTGCAAGTATAGCTGCTAAGAATACTGCCGCTATAATAATTGGGAATATTTTCATAACCATTAGTATATAAACAGTTTCTCCAGATGTATTGCTTAAGTCCTCAGTTAAAAATACTCTACCTAGCATACCAACTAAAGTAGCTGCAGCAAGAGAGAATATTACCCAAACCATTGCTATTATTCTTGATTTTTTAACACTTTTAGCGTCCTTTATACCCATAAATCTAACTAATATATGAGGTTGTCCAAAATATCCAAGCCCCCAAGCAAGTGATGACACTACACTTATAAGTGCAATAGATGATCCATCAAGTGTTATAAATGGATTTAACATATTTACATTTACTGCTTCAATTCTAGCTAATGTAGCATCTATACCTCCCATGCTAACTACTGCAGCACATGGAACTATTACTATAGCCACGAACATAAGTATACCTTGAACTAAATCAGTCCAACACACAGCGAAAAATCCACCTGCAAAAGTATAAGATACAACAACCAATGCACATATCAATAATGCCACTGTATAGTCGATACCAAATACTGTTGAGAATAATTTTCCTCCAGAAACAAATGCAGATGCAGTATACACTAAGAAGAATATTAATATAAATAATGAACTTACAATTCTAATGATATTTTGGTCATCCCTGTATCTTTTTCCTAAAAATTGTGGAATTGTTATTGCATCACATACTTCAGTATAATTTCTAAGTCTTTTAGCAACTAATTTCCAGTTAAAATAAGTCCCTATTGTTAATCCTACTGCTATCCATCCTGCTTCTAGTCCTGCAAGATATGCTGCTCCTGGTAGCCCCATTAACATCCATCCACTCATATCAGACGCCTGTGCACTAAGAGATACTACCCAGCTTCCTAATTTTCTTCCACCTAAAAAGTAATCTTCTGTATTACTAGTTTTCTTGTACGCCATAAGTCCAATTAATAGCATCATAACTAGATATAAAACGAAAATTACAATTATAGTAAGATTGCTTTGTATCAAATTCTTTCCCTCCTAATTCTGATAATTATCCATATTCTTATATTTTTAGACAATTATTCCATTATATTTACATAAGTATACTATAATATTAATATTTATAATAGTCAATAATATTATTTTTTTTTATATAAAATTTATTTTTGCTTATAAAATTAAGCAATATATTTGAAATACTTTGAATAATAAATGCGCTATATTTATCTAAAAAGTAATAAATTGCAAAAAATTAGAGATGATATAAACCATCTCCAATTTTTATTGTATTTGAGAAAAACAATAATTTGTTATTTTTAATGTATCTATTTATTGAATAATCCCTTTATCCAATCAAAGAAACCTTGTTTTTCTTCTCCATTATTTTGAGTTTCTTTTTTATCAGTATTTTGTTCTTGAGTACTATCTTCTGATTCTTGAACCTTTAATACAAATCTAACCTTACCGTCCATATTATTGTCAATTCCTGAGAAGTTATTGTAGTCTTCTGCTGCACTTACTAATTCGTCCTTTACATCCATTACGTTGTCTAGTTCTGATATTAATTTATCGCCTTGGTCGTTTAATTCATCTAAGCCTTCTGTTTTTAATTTAACAGCTCCATCGTATAATTGGTCAGTACCATCTGCTAATGTAGATATACCATCTTTTATTTTTGTAGAATTTGTACTTAATTCTGATGAACCACTCTTAAGCTTAGCTACTCCACTTGTTAGAGTAATTGCTCCTGATACTAGTTTTCCTGTTCCTTCTGACAATTGTTTGCTTCCTGCATACGCACTATTTGTAGCTGATGACAATGTAGCACTTCCTGATTTTAATTGTGAGCCTGCTTTTGCAAATTGACTTAAATTTGTACCAAATGTTTGTGAACCACTCGCTAATTGTGATGAACCATTTTTAAGCTCAGCTACTCCACTTGTTAGAGTACTTGCCCCTGATACTAGTTTTCCTGTTCCTTCTGATAATTGTTTACTTCCTGCATATGCGCTGTCTGTAGCAGCTGCTAATTTACTTGAAGAATCGTTAAGTGTAGTTCCAGCTCCTGCAAATTCACCTAATTTAGAGCTAAATTGTGATGAACCATCTTTAAGCTGTGATAATCCTGATTTTAAGCTAGATGCACCGTCAGAAGCCGAATTTATGCCTACTTTAACTGATTTTAACCCTTCTTCTTGTTTAGATGCTACAGTTTTAAGTCCAGCACTTATTTGATCTAAGCTAGATGCTGCCTTATCTAAATCCTTAGATTGTTCTTGTAAGCTTTGACCTAACCTAACTATTTGATCTGCAAGCTCGCTATCTCCATCTGCTGCTGCCTTTTGAGCTAAAGCTTCTATTTGCACTTTTAGCTCGCTGTTATCTGATGATGATAACTTCGAAGATACTTGAGATACTGAGTCAGCCAATGAATCTACCTTATCTGTAGAGCTTATCAAGCTATCTACTCCATCTCCTAATTGATTTAAGCCACTATTTAAGCTCTTAGCTCCACTGTATGCAGAAGATATACCGTTGTCTATAGTGTCGTATGATTGATCTAATTTATTTGCATTACTTACATAGCTTTGTACACCATTTGCAAATTTTGTTTGTGATGAGCTCAATTCCTTAAGTCCACTATTTAAAGAATTTGCACCATTATCTAATGTTGGTAAGTTATCTGTAAGTGTTTTTGCCCCACTATCTAACGAGCTTATTCCACTATCTAATGAGCTTATTCCTGAATTTATTTGTGAATAAGCTGCATCTAATTTATCGGCACTACTTGTATATTCAGATATTCCTGAGTTTAAAGTTTGTTGACCATCGTTTATTTGTTTTAACCCACTTGTCAAGCTCAATGCTCCATTATTCAATGTTGGCAAGCTATTTGCTAATGTATCAGCTCCGTTTTTTAATGTTCCTATGCCGCTATCTAATGTTTTTACTCCACTATCAAATTTACTGTAATTTAAATTTAAAGTTTCAGTTCCATCTGCAACTTGTTTTGCTCCATCTACTAAGTCTGCCCCACCTTGTTGCAATTGATCTAAAGAATCCTTTAATTCGCCAAAGTCCATATCTTCATCTATATCCTCTAATGTTCCAGTTATATCGCTAGTAACTGCAAACATTATAGTCGGAATTTGAAAATTAGTTGTATTACCTGTTATAACTATTTCATCCTTTAAATTTAAGTAATCGTTCATATCCTTGCTTAAATCTAAGGATTCACTAAGTCCTGGTAATGATACAAATGTTATAGATGCATTGCTACCTTCATCTAGCATTACACCTGTACTAGTTTCTATATCCTTGAAATTATCTCTATCTAGAGCTATTTCACCAGCTGCTAAAAATGGTGTATATATTACTCTTTTTTCTCCATCTATTGTGACAGTCTTTTTTATGTTGTTTTTTAATTTTATAGTTATTTTAAAGCTACCACTTTGACCTTTTACTTCTTTAGGATTTACTTCTTTTCCGTTTAATTCATATTTTATATTTACATCTATTGGTAGTCTTTCATTTGTTTCACCTTGATAATATAAATCATCTCCGCTTACATTCCATCTAACGTCGTTTCCACTTATTGTAGGTTGTTCATCGCCCTTTATATTTTTTATATTTGTCAATTTACTTACGTCTTTTATACTACCTAATGATGTATCACTTTTTATCCAATCAGATACAATATTTTTGATTGCATCTCCATTTTCATCTAATATCGAATATACTGTTTCATCCTTAGTTACCTTGTTATCACTTTGTGCAAATACACATGCACTATTTGCTGCGACTAAAGCTGCTGTTGCCATAGCTATTGATTTCTTTTTCATGATTGATCTCCCTCCATTATTTAATGGTCTCTTTACAATTTTTCTAATAATAATTATTTTTTATCTAATTAACTGCTTTTATTTTATTTTCAAAATTTTTACTAGTTTTTCTTATAATAGGTTCAAATACAAGCAATAATGCTGGCAATATGAATATAATCATAAACATACTTATTATTGCACCTCTTGACATCAAGCTACATAGAGAACCTATAAGCTCTAATTTTGACATAACACCTACACCTATAGTAGCTGAGAAGAATGATAATGCACTTGTCATTATTGAACCACCACAGTGTTGTATCGCTGACTTCATAGCTTCAAACTTATCATCTGTATAATCTAGCTCTTCTTTAAATCTAGAAGTCATAAGTATAGCATAATCAACTGTCGCCCCTAGTTGGATAGTTCCTAAAACTATAGATGCTATGAATGGTTCTACCTTTCCTGTATAATAAGGTATACCTAGGTTTGCAAATATAGCACATTCAATTGCTGCTACTAACACAACCGGTAGAGATATTGATTTAAATACTATAGCTATTATCACAAATATAGCTAGTATTGAAACTGCACTTACCTTCTTGAAATCAGAATCCGCAATTCTTATTAAATCCTTTGTAAGAGGAGCTTCTCCACCTACAAGACCTTCCTTATCGTATTTATGAACTATATTTTCAATTTCTGTCAATTGAGCATTGCATTCATCTGATGCTGCTCTGTATTTTGAATTTAACATTAATTCTTCATATCCACCTGTTTTTAACTCACTCAAAAGATCTTCTGGTATCATCTCTTGGCTTATTGCAGGTCCTATATATTTTTCAAGTCCTATTACTGAGTTTACCCCTTCTACCTTTTCAAGCTCTTTAATCATAGAAGTGACTTGATATGGCTCTAACTCGTCGCTTATCAATATGAAATCTGTACTTTCCATGTTGTAGTCATCTTTCATCTTATTAGTCGCTATTATTGATGGAAAATCATCTGGTAGAGATTCATCTAAATTATAGTAAACCTCTGCGTTGTTATTACCGATAAACGCTGGTATAAGTATCAATACAAATAATATCGCCAATTTCTTGTAATGTTTAACTATAAAATTAGAAGCTTTCTTAAATGCTGGCAATATTGTTTTATGTGTATATTTGTGTATTGGTTTATCAAATATCAATATCAATGATGGTAAAATAGTTACTGTGCATAAAACTCCTATTATAACTCCTTTTGCCATTACAAGTCCCATATCCATTCCTAATGATAAATCCATAACACAAAGTGCTAAGAAACCTGCTACAGTAGTAGTTGAACTACCGACTACTGATACAAAAGTATTTTGTATCGCCCTCGACATAGCCTCTATTCTGTCACTAGTTTGGAGTAATTCTTCGTCATATCTGTGGAGCAAGAATATCGAATAGTCCATTGTTACTCCAAGCTGTAATACTGCAGCTAGTGCTTTAGTTATATACGAAATTTCTCCAAATATTATATTTGATCCGAAATTATACAATACCGCCATACCAATACTTAGTAAGAATATAAACGGTACAACTGTTGATTCCATTGTAAATAATAAAACTATTAAAGTAAGTATTGCAGCTATTACTACGTACAACGGCATTTCACCATCTGCACAGTCCTTAGTATCCTTTATAATACCACTCATACCACTTAAGAAGCCTTGCTCTCCCACTATTTTTCTAATTTGCTCTACTGTATTTTGAGTGGTCAAAGTCGCAGTTCCTTCTTTAAGCATTACTATTATCATAGTAGACTTATCTCCGTTGTAAAGTAAATCTGTCATATCCTTTGGTAGTATTTCCTTTGGAACTGATAAATCTACAAAATCATCAACCCAAAGAGTTTTTTTAACTCCGTCTAATTTTGCTACCTTATCTTTGATTTCAGCTACGTCTTTGTCTTGCATATCCTCGACAATCAACATCGCTACAGATCCACATCCAAATTCATCCTTTAAAATTTTCTCTGCCTGCATTGTAGATGTTTCTTCTGGCAAATAACTTAATATATCGTAGTTTACATCAGTTTTTATAAACCCAAAAACTGCTGGAACTAATAAAATTATTGCTAATAGTAAAATTGCTTTACTATTTTTGGCTATCGCTTTAGATATCCTTTCCATAAAAATCTCCCTCCATTTTTAGGCGTGCCCAAATATTTATACCTAGATTATAGGGCGTGCCCAAAAAAATGTCAATAGATTTTCATGCTATTTTTTGTAAACTTTATTTAACAGTAATACAAAAAAAGAGCACCTAATAAAATAAATCTATTTGGTACTCTACTCTATATAATTATTTATTTTTCTATTTTTAATTATCCACTATCGATGCTTTAATTTTATATTTACAACCTCTGGCTTGCAGTTTATTCTAATTAATACCTTTGAACCTCCAAGTCCCTTACTGACTATCATAGTGGATTTATTTTTTACATATTCCCCTAAATCGTATTTGGGTAGAAATTCTCTATTTGGTGACAATAAACCACCTACAAAAGGCAATCTGATTATTCCTCCATGTACATGTCCACATAGACTTAAATCCGCACCCCATTTTTCGTATTCTTCAAAATAAAAAGGCGTATGTGATAACAGGATATTGTACTGGTTTCTATCTGGGTTTCCCAGAGATTCGACCAAAAAGTTTCTATCTATATCGGTATTTTCTCCTCTTTCAAATAAATACTTATAACAACTATATGGAACTGTCAAACCATATAGATTTATTACAGAGCTTCCTCTTTATATTTCAACCTTTGCATTGTCTAAGTTTGCAAAGTTCATTTCGTGTAATCTTTTGAAATACATTTCTTTGTATTCCTCTTTGTATTTTTTAATTAAAGACTTTTGCTCGTGATTGCCAATTATATAGTAAACTCTATATGATTCTACAAGCTTTGCCATAAAGTCCAATGCTACATCGTAATTATTATTTTCTCCATCGACTAAATCACCTGTAATTACAACTATCTCTGGCTTTAATTCCGATATTTTTTTTAATAATCTTTCGTTGTTTTTTCCAAAAGACTTGCTGTGTAAATCAGATACTTGAACTATACTGTATCCGTCGAACTCCTTTGGAATTTTCTCATTTTGGATTATATATTCTTTTGTCTCTAATGTATTCACATTGTATTTTATAAAAAAATAAAAAGCTATAAGAATACAAATAACTACAAAAATAATTTTGTCCATAAAACACCTCTTAAATCTTATGCAAAAATATATCAAAGCTATCTAAAAAGCCATCTATATCCAATTTATTTGCTATATTTATTGCATTGTTTACAATCTCATCTACTTCCTTTTTCTCGATAATATTTAATAGAATCAATCTAGTTGATATTACTGATTTTATGATATCCTCTATATCCAATTCTATATCCTTATTATAATATCTTCTAAGTAGCTCCTCTTCTCCTGCACAACCTACAGCGACACTTATATAGATATCTTTTTCATCGACTTTATAATGAGTTTCTGTAGCTTTTTTCTTAAATAAGTCTATCAATATGTTTACATATTCCTTTTTAATAACAGGAACCTTTGATGCTTCTATATATATTCTAAATAAATTTTCATATTTAACTATAGTATAAGTATACAGACATTGTGTTATAGCGTAATTTAACAAAAGCTCTGTATCATTCATATCGTGGTTACTTATTAACTCGTAAATCTTGTTCAATATTTTCTTATAGATAAAAAGCAAAATATCTTCTTTCTTTTTAAAATAATAGTATAAATGACCTCTACCAATTCCAACTGCATCTGCAATTTGTCTTATAGTAGTTTTTTCATATCCATTAACTAAAAAAAGGTTAAAAGATTTTTTTATTATTTCCTCTTCAAGATCTACCTTTTTATTACTACTCATAATATACGTCTCCTTTTTTTGATGTATAAACAATCATCAAAACAATTTATTATTTTTAATATAAATTTTGGGCACTAATATTTTATTTTTTTTAAACATTTTTAAGTATATCATATAAAATTAATTATGTGTTGTCAAAAAAAAGAGGATGTACACAAAATAGATTTTATTCTATTTTGCGACACCCCCATCCTTTTAAATTTCTAATTCATTTCTTTTTCTAGAGTAGACAATAGATTTGAAAAATTTGTTTTGTCTATAAATTCAATCGAATTGTCCTCAAATACTACTATAAGAAATTGGCCGTCCTCCATATGGTAAGCTTCTATATTAACATTTTCTTCTATATCCGCATAAATACTATATTGACATTGTTTATGCTTAGTTATATTCGATATGCTGCTTTTATCTTCACCTATATATCTTTCCAGGCTATCCTCATCTATACTTTGACTGTTTAAACTATCATACTCTTGATATTTTAAAATTGCAACATTGGCATTTTTATCTTTTACTTGTGATATATCAAAATTTTTAAAATCGCAGGTCTCAACTCTATTCACTTTATCATCCTTCAATCCTATATAAATTGCACTTCCAGAAAATTTATAATCTGAAGTGTATTTAGGATATACTAGACCCTTGCTTAAAACCTCTACATTCTCTACATTTTTCATTTTTTCTAAATCCTTAAAGACATCGATATCATCTACCTTTAATGAATACACTGTACTATAAGGATTACCCATATTTTTCAAAACATAGTCGTAATCTTTATCCATAATCACATTTACATCGTTTTGCACCTTTGTCATCGTGTTTTTTTCTATAGCTTCCTTTGAAGGTTTTTTAGAATTTATATCTGAATTTGAACATCCAACTAAGAATGTCAATATTATTATCGGCAAAATTAAATTTTTTATAATTCTCATATGCTAGCCCTCCTTTCATTTTATAGGTACAACATATATACAATTTATTTATATTATACATACTTTCGCATTAAAAAAACATTTTTTAAACACTTGTAATATTTTTGTCATATAAATATTTATTTTAAATTAAAATTTTGTAACTAATCCCTTATTTTAATAATATACTAAATCCACTCTATAAATCAACAACTTTGTAATATATAATGGGTTTTATCCATATAAAGTCTAAAATTTATATCATTTGTTAAAATAAAAATTGTATTTACAAAACAATAGAAAAAATAAAAACAAAAAAACGACGTTAAAAACGCCGTTTTTTTATATAAACATATCATTTCTATTTATTAAAAAATGCTTTATATCCTCTGTACATTTCAAATATGTCAGCCTTTGATATTATTTCATAAGGTGCATGCATGCTTAAAACTCCGACTCCACAGTCTAAAACCTGTGCATCGTAATTAGCTAAGATGTAAGCTATAGTTCCGCCTCCACCTTCGTCGACCTTACCTAATTCACCGCTTTGCCATACTACATTTGCTTCGTTAAATATGCTTCTTATTTCGCCGACAAATTCAGCATTTGCATCACTTGTGCCGCTTTTGCCCCTTGCTCCTGTGTACTTAGATATGCATACTCCACATCCCACATGACAAGAGTTATTTTTTTCGTATACAGAAGAGTAGTTTGGATCGTATCCTGCATTTACATCAGCTGATAAAACCTTAGAATTTGAAAATGCTCTTCTCAATTTTAAATCAGAGTAATCTGTTTGTAGGTTTATTAATTCTGCAACTGTATTTTCGTAAAATCTCGAATGCATACCTGTATTACCATTAGAACCAGTTTCTTCTTTGTCTGCACAAAATGCTGATACTGTATATTCTGGATTTTCAGTATCAAGTATTGCCTTTACAGCTGCAAATGAACAAACTCTGTCGTCGTGTCCATAAGATAATATCATAGAGCTGTCAAATCCAACATTTCTAGCTTTGCCAGCCGGAACAACTTCGATTTCTGCACTTATAAAATCCTCTTCTACTAAATTGTATTTTGAATTTAGTAATTTTAAGATATTAGCTTTAACCTTTTCTTTTTCTTCCTTTTCATCTGGAATACTTCCTATTAATACATTTAGGTCTTCTCCCTCTATACCATCTGCTAGAGTTTTTTGTTTTTGCTTAGCTGCTAGATGAGGAAGTAAATCTGTCACGCAGAATACAGGGTCGTTTTCTTCGTCTCCTATACTTATTTCAACACTTCTTCCATCCTTTAATACGATTACACCATAAAGTGCAAGAGGTATTGTAACCCATTGGTATTTTTTTATTCCACCGTAGTAGTGAGTTTTAAAGTATCCCATACTGTCGTCTTCGTATAGTGGATTTGGTTTTAAATCTAATCTAGGTGAATCTATATGACTTCCTATTATTCTCAATCCTTTTTCTATGTTATTTTTACCTATTATAAATAAAGCTATATTTTTATTTCTATTTATACAGTATATCTTGTCTCCAGGCTTTACTTCACTTAACTCTTCTAGTGGTTTAAATCCTTTTTTTATAGCTAAGCTTTCTATTTCTTTGACACATCTTCTCTCTGTTTTTCCCTCGTTTAGGAAATCCATATATTCATCAGAATACTGCATGACATTTTTCATATTGTCCATTTCATCTATGACTTTCCATCCATTTCGTAGCTCGTATTTAAGTTCCATCTCAAATTCCCCCATTTACTGAATAAATTTCTAGTTCTTTTTCTTTGCCTTCATACGTCTTTCGTATTCTTCTGGTGACACTACTTCTATATTTTCTAGTCTAGCTCTAAAATTAGCTCTAAAGTTAGCTAAGTACTCTTTTCTTAAAACATCTCTTTCTTTTATTTCTTCTGGTGTTAAACCTTCTTCTGTTTTATTTTTTCTTGCAAGCTCGTTAATTCTATCTATTTTCTTTTGATCAAACATATTTATTCTCGCCAAATACCCATAAAATCTCGTCTTTGGCATCTCCTTTACTTAATTTTTTATTTTATTATAATATTTCTACTAATAAAATATTTTATTACTTCTTAAATTATTTCTCTCTTTATAGTTACTGAAAAAGGCATCTAAATTCTCACTTATTATAGATATTCCTTCCCTAATATCATCTAAAGATGCATTTGCCACATTTATTCTAAAATATCTATCATCCATTATATTATCAAAGAAATAAGTTCCAGGTGTAATTATAACACCTTTTTCCAAGATAAAATTGTAAAAATCATTAGCTGAATATCCCCTTGGAAGCTCTAAAAAGAAATTAATACCTCCTACAGCATTTCTGACCTTCAATTTTTCACTTAAATTTTCTTCTATTAGCTTCTTTGCCAAGCTGTATTTTTCGTAATAAAGTTTGCTTATATTATTTAGATATTCGTCCCAGTTAAAACAGCTCATGTAGTAATACATAGACTTTTGTATTAAGCCCGGTGTTGAAATATCAGAAGAGTA
>NZ_JAXEWM010000171.1:0-9582 GCF_034113885.1 Intestinibacter sp. | reverse complement strand
ATAAGGATTCCCATTGTTCCATATGATGTACCAGTTGCAAATGATATTATAGCACCTAATACAAATATTATACTTGGTAGAGTAAATGCTGGTATAGATCCTGATAAGTAGTTAATTAAGAATTTTGCTGTTCCTAATTCTTTTATAACAGAGCTTAGAGACCAAGCGCATATTAATATTACACAAGTTATAAGCAATGTCTTCATACCATCTATCCAGATTTCTATTCCTTGAGCTACTGTAAACATCTTTTTAGCAACACCCATAGCCATCGCCACTATTCCTGCAAATAATGCTGATTGGAATAAAGCTACAGAAGCATCTGAGTTACTGAAGGCTTCTCTTATAGCTGCAAATGAAATTGGTGAATTTTGCATTAATGCTATTGTAGCGGCATCTTCTGAACCCATTATAGCTGTATATCCACTGTAATAAAATGCTATTAAAGCCGCTATTATTAAAGTTCCTATAGGAATTATTGCATTCCATACGCTAGGTGTAACACCTTCTAATGGTTCTAAATCATCGTGTTCTTTTGATATTTGTTCGTTTAATTTATCTCCATCTTCAAGAACTTGTCCTCCACGTCTTGCTTGTAACTCGCATTTTCTCATAGGGCCGAAGTCTTTTAATAAAAGTGCTGTTATTACTATAAATGCCAATATCAATATATTGTAGAATCTAAATGGTATAGTACTTAAAAATACTCCAAATGCATTTTGATCTACTCCAATTGAATTGAAGGCATCTCCTATAAGTCCGACTTCTAGACCTATCCAAGTTGATATTATAGCTATACCTGCTACTGGAGCTGCTGTTGCATCTATGATGAAGGCAAGTCTTTCTCTAGATATTTTCATTCCATCTGTTACAGGTCTCATCATAGGTCCTATTATTAATGAGTTTGCATAATCATCGAAGAATACTAAAAGTCCAGCAAACCATGTAATTATCTGTGCTGATCTTGCACTTTTTGCCTTTTTTGATAGAGCTTCTGCTATAGCTTTAGCTCCACCCATCTTACTTACTAGGTTGATTACACCACCTATAGCTAAAACCTGTAAGATTATACCTGCATTCCATGGATCAGCTAAAGAACCTACCGCTCTATTTACTAAATCCAAGAACGCTTGAACTATAGTGTAAAAAATATTAAATCCTGCAAAATTAAGAATTATTCCACCTGATAAGATTCCAAGTGCCAAAGATACAACTACGTTTTTAGTCACAAAGGCTAAAACTATTGCCACTATCGGTGGTATTAAAGTTAGAAATCCGTATTTGTCTGCATTTACTTGTGCTATGTCTACTTCTTCAGCAAATGCCATGACAGTTGACATTAAAAATATCATCATTGATATCAAAGCTATTTTTGTTTTTTTGTTTTTCATTTTCTCCTCCTAATATAATGAATATCAGAAAGGTTCACTAAACTATTGTCATAAATCTAATGAATTAGATATGCTATTTTATATGTTATAAAGATGAGTTAAAATGATAGCTCTCCACATTTAGTGACAGTGATATACATATTATGTATACCCCCAGTTATATAGACTTAAAGCATCGTCTACACACTTCGGCAATATATCCTTTCTAAATAAATCTACGCCGCTTAACTCATTATTTATACTCTTATATACTGCTCCTCTACCTTACTATTATTCACTTTTTTATGCTATTTAATTATATATTAATTTTCCAATAAGTTCAATATTATATGACATTTTTCTTAAATAAAAATTATATTTAAATTTTTAAAATTATTAAAAAATTTACAATTTAAAACTTATTAATTATAATATATATATATTTCTAATCCCTTCTTAAATTGATGAAAAATATCATTTTTAATAAAAATTAGAGGGAAATTGAAGTTTATGTCGAATTATTTTGTTGAAATAATATAATTTACAAATTTATAGGAGGACAATCGATTAATGCTATTAGTTTACAACGAAAGAACAAATCCATATTTCAACCTAGCTATGGAGGAATATTTTTTAAAAAATGCGACAGAAGATTTATTTTTACTTTGGAGGAATGAATCAGCAATAATAGTAGGTAAAAACCAAAATACATTATCTGAAATAAACTACGAATACGTAAAAGAACACGATATAACTGTAGTCAGAAGACAATCAGGTGGAGGAGCAGTTTTCCACGATTTAGGAAATCTATGCTTTACTTTTATAGCCTGCAACAACAACAGCTTCAGCGACTTCAAGAGATTTACTATGCCTATAGTAGAGGCTCTAAAAGGACTTGATATAAATGCTGAATTTTCCGGAAGAAACGACCTATTAATCGATGGGCAAAAATTCTCTGGTAATGCACAATACAATTACAAAGACAAAGTAATGCACCATGGAACTTTACTATTCTCTTCTGAAATAAACGATGTTTCAGCAGCACTTAAGGTAAAACCTATTAAATTCGAAGGTAAATCTGTAAAATCTGTAAAATCAAGAGTAACTAACATAAGCGACCACTTAAAGAAACCTATGACTGTCTTAGAATTCAAGGACTATCTAATGGACTTTATAGCTAAAACAGATAAAGACAGTACACCATACACTCTAACTGACAAAGATGTAGCAGAAATAGAAAAGCTTGTTGAAGAAAAATACAGCACTTGGGATTGGAACTTTGGAAATTCACCAAAATTCTCTCTAAGCAACGAATTAAAATATCCAGGTGGAAATGTTGAATTCAACTTAAATGTAAATAAGGGAATTATAACTGAAATTAAATTCTTCGGTGATTTCTTCGGTAAAGAAGATGTGTCTTTTATAGAAGAAAAATTAACTGGAGTTAAGCATACTGAAGAAGGTATAAAGGAAGCTTTAAAAGACGTAAATATAAACGATTATTTCTTAAATGCTACTATTGATGTTTTAATTGATGGAATAATGGGAGTTAAATAATTTTATGAAAAAAGACGAACTTTTTAGTTCGCCTTTTTTTATGCTCAATATATCTATATTATTTTACAACAACTTTTTTGAATTTCTTCTTACCACGTTTAACTACTACACCATCGCCTGATAATTGATCTTTAGATACTGTAGCTTTCACGTCTTCTATTTTTTCGCCGTCTATAGCTACTCCACCTTGTTCGATGTTACGTCTAGCATCTGATTTTGAACCAGCAAGTTCAGCTTTAACTAATAAGTCTACTAAAGTTATAGCTCCGTCAGTTAAGTCAGCTTCTGTTAATTCAAGTGTTGGCATATTAGCAGCATCTCCTGTAGAGAATAATGCTCTAGCAGCTTCTTGAGCTTTAACTGCATCTTCTTCACTGTGAACTAATTTAGTTAATTCAAATGCTAATATTTCTTTAGCTTTGTTTAATTCGCTACCTTCCCATTTTTCCATTTCTTTTATTTCGTCTAATGATAAGAATGTAAGCATCTTTAAGCATTTTATAACGTCAGCATCTGCAACGTTTCTCCAGTATTGGTAGAATTCAAATGGAGATGTTTTGTTAGGATCTAGCCATACTGCACCTGATTGAGTTTTACCCATTTTCTTACCTTCTGAGTTAAGAAGTAGAGTTATAGTCATTGCATAAGCATTTTTGCCTAATTTACGTCTTATTAAGTCAGTTCCTGCAAGCATGTTTGACCATTGGTCGTTACCACCTAATTGCATTTGGCAGCCATATTTTTGATATAATTGATAGAAATCGTAAGCTTGCATTATCATGTAGTTGAATTCTAAGAAAGTAAGTCCACCTTCTCTGTCCATTCTTTGTTTGTAGCATTCAGCAGAAAGCATTCTGTTTACGCTAAAGCATGCTCCAACTTCTCTTAGTACGTCTATATAATTTAAGTCAAGTAGCCAATCTGCATTATTTGCAAGTATTGCTTTGCCATCTGAGAAATCTATAAATTTACTCATTTGTTTTTTGAAGCATTCACAGTTGTGGTTTATCATTTCTGGTGTCATCATTTGTCTCATATCAGTTCTACCAGATGGGTCACCTATCATTGTAGTTCCTCCACCTACTAGAGCTATAGGTGTGTTACCTGCCATTTGTAATCTCTTCATTAAACATAAAGCCATGAAGTGACCTACATGTAGAGAATCTGCAGTAGCATCAAATCCTATATAAAATGTAGCTTTACCTGCATTTATTAATTCTTTTAATTCGTCTTCATCAGTGACTTGTGCGATAAGTCCTCTTTCGACTAATTCTTCATATACTGTCATTTTTACCTCTCCTTTTCGTTTTTACATTAAAAAACTCTCGCCCTCTATCTAAAGGACGAGAGTAGATCTCGCGTTACCACCTTTATTCGTAGATAACTCGCATTATCTACCTCAGTAAGTAAAATACTATGCACTATAACGTGTGCTCACGTCACATCCTACTAAAGTTCAGTGTGAAGCTCAAAGGTGTATTCATAATCTTCCCTTTCGCGCCTCTCATCTGCCGGCTACTCTCTGTCAAAGCTTCAATTATTACTATTCCTCATCTCTGCCTGTATTATTATTTTTTACAAATTTTATAACTTTAATACATATATTTTAGATTATATTAAAATTATTATTTTTTGTCAACGTTTCAAATATTTTCTCTCGCTATTTTACATACTTCTTAATAGCTTTAGATAATTGATCTGGACATGAAGTATCCTTTGGTCCGCAAGTAGTTCCACTTAGCTTATCTGCTACCTCTAATGCATTTTGTCCAATTATTAATTTAGATATCCCAGAAAGATTTCCATTACATCCTCCGATAAATTCAGCTTTAGTTATTATATTGTCGTCGTCAAGTTCTAAATTCATTTGTTGACAGCACACTCCTGATGGTTCAAAAGTTATTTTCATAATTATTCCTCCCTATATTTTGCGATTTAAAATACATCTTATTTATTATCTCAAACTATATTTATTATCTAAAATAATCGAGTAAATTGCAATATAAATTTATGCAAAAAAATAGTGCTAAAGAAATTTTTTTCTTTTTGCACTATTTTCTCTATTATTTAGAAAATAAATGTTTAAAAAATTCAACTGGATTGTAAAATAAAAGCCTTGGTCCACTAAATTTCATAACATCCTTTATTTTTTCTTTCATATCCTTTTTATAGCAATGTATAGGACATTTTTGACAGTAGGACTTTTGTTCTCCAAATTTACATTTGTCTAATCTCTGTCTACTGTAATCTAGCAATTCTCTACATTCTGAGCATAGTCCGTCTTTAGATTTATGCTTTTTTTTACAGTATATCTCTACCATCACTTCTATTATATGCTTTTCTCTTTCTATACGACTCATATCAACTCAACTCCACTTTTACTATATCGATTTAAATACCGACAAGCTTTTTATCCTTTAATTCAAATCTCTTATCGCATATGGCGCTGCTGGACTTTCTATGAGATACCATTACTATAGTTTTGTCCTTGCATTCGTCATTTATACTTTTTAATATACTAGCCTCATTTAATGTATCTAAATTACTCGTAGGCTCATCTAAAATCAATATATCGCTGTCTCTTAAAAACGCCCTCGCTATAGATAACCTCTGCTTTTCGCCTGAAGATAAGTTTCCTCCCAGCTCACCTACATTTGTGTCATATCCCTTTGGGAGCTTCATTATAAACTCATGTATAGATGCTTTTTTAGCTGCTTTAACTACATCGTCGTAAGTCGCATTTTTATCTACCATTTTGATGTTGTTTAATATAGTATCATTGAATAAAAACGTATCTTGGCTGACTAGAGTTTGAGATTTTCTCAAAGTTTTTGTCGGGATAGTCTTAACATTTTTATCTCCTATTGATATTTCTCCTCTATCTACATTCCAAAATCTCATAATTAATTTTAACAGCGTGCTTTTTCCCGAGCCACTCTCTCCTATTATAGCAACTTTTTCACCTTTTTTTATGCTTAAAGTTAAATTTTTTAATATTTCCTCTCTATTTTCATAGTAAAAGCTTATATCGCCCACCTTTATATCCTTTGATTGCAATTCACACTCTCCAGACATATCCTCTACCACAGGCGCCTCATCTAATATATCGAATAACCTCTGTGCACATGCAAATGTCTGGATTAAATTATTAGATAAATTACTAAGCGCCACTACAGGACCAAATGAACTCGAAAGCACTACTATAGCAACCAACGCCTGACCTATATTTATCTGACCTTTTTTGTATAATTCAATTCCTACAAATAAAAATGTAAGTATCGCTATCATTATAACTATATCGGTAAACGCTCTGATAATTCCTTCATGAGCTTTTATCACACCCATTTTCTGATGTAATTTATCGCTTTTTTGATTTATATTTTGAATTCTTTCTTCTCCTGCATCAAATAATAATATTTCTTTGATGCCCTTTAAGCTCTCTAAAAAATATGAATTTGAATCGGCAAATGCCTCTCTGTATTCAACTCCACCCTGTTTTGCAAATTTAGAAGAAAATACAGGTATGAAATACCCAATTAAAATATAAAATAAAACCGACAACAATCCAAATACTGGATTTATCTTAAACAACACTACAGCTATTACAAAAGAAGTAACTACTCCTATAGCTATAGGTGCAACTGTATGCGCATAAAAAACCTCAAGTAGTTCTATATCGCTAGTTATAATAGATATTAAATTTCCTTTTTCCTTAGATTCAAGCTTAGCAGGTGCTAGCCTTCTAAGTGCTACAAATACCTTATCTCTAAGTATAGCAAGTATTTTAAATGCTATAAAATGTCCTGAATACTGCTCTATAAATCTCAAAATTCCTCTAAGTATCGCACATACTATTACTATGATTATAGAAGCTTTTAAGCTTATTCCCATATCAAATCCAAGTACAGTAGCGCCTGCCACCATTCCAAACGATGTTATTGCCGTGGCCGATAAAAATCCTAAAATTCCAAAGGATATAGTTATCATCATTATAGGTGCAAGAGGCTTTAGAACTTTTATCAATCTCAGCATTATTTTTATTCCTGATTGTCTACTCTCCATCTATATCACCTTCATTTCTTCAACTTTGTTTTTATTTTCTAATTCATCGTATATACTCTCCAAATTATCTTGATGCTCTACTAATTTTTTATAAAGTCCATTTTTCATCATAAGCGTTTTGTGGTTTCCAGCCTCAGCTATTTTACCGTCGTCTAGAAGATATATTTTATCTGCATTTTTCACATTCAAAAGTCTATGTGAAATTACAATTACTGTTTTTTCTTTAGACAATTTATTTATACTATCCCAGATTTTTTCTTCACTTTCCACGTCTATATTTGAAGTCGCCTCGTCGAAAATATATATATCTGGATTTTTTATAATAGTTCTAGCTAGGCAAAGTCTCTGCTTTTGTCCTCCAGACAGTAGATTTCCACCTTCTCCTACCTTTGTATCTAGTTTATTTGGAAGGCTTTTTACAAAACCATCTAAATTTGCTTCTTTTAGTACTTCGTATATTTCCTCATCCGTAGCATCTTTTTTGCCCATAATTATATTTTCTCTTATAGTAGTATTAAAAATATAAGCGTTGTGGTTTATAAAGCCTATCTTTTTATTCAACACATCAAATGGGATATCGTTTAAGTTTATTCCATTTAATGTGATTTTTCCTCCATCTACCTCATCTACTTTGAGAAGTAAATTAGTTATTGTACTCTTTCCAGAGCCGCTCTCTCCTACAAATGCCACAGTCTGTTTGTCTTTTATATCTACATTTATATCCTTTAAAATTTCTCTCTGTTTGTCGTAGCTGTAAGACACATTTTCTAATTTTATATCTATATTTTCAAGAGATTTTAATTCTTTTTCATTTAAACTCTCTTTTTGCTCTATTTCTATATCTAGCAAATCGAATATCTTATCACTTGCAGATATTCCGTTCATAGCTACATGGAATAGAGATCCTAGAAGTCTCATAGGCAAGAAAAACTCAGCTGATAATAAAATTATTATCAAAAGCTGACCTGGAGTTATAATAGAGCTTTTAAATTGACTTACTGCTATCAATATCCCAACTGCCGAACCTCCAAAAGCGACTAAATCCATTATAGTTATAGAATTTAGCTGCATCAAAAGAACCTTCATAGTTATCCTTCTAAAATCCTCTGCATTTTGATTCATCTCTATGTTCTTCTCTTCATCCAAATCGAATATCTTTAAAGTAGTAAGACCTTGTAGATTTTCTAAAAATGAATCACCTAAATCTGTGTAAACACCCCAGTATTTGCTTAGAAGCTTCTTAGCTATTTTCATAACTGCCATTATAGTAAACGGTATAAGCGGAACACATATAAGCAGTACAAAAGCCACCTCAAAGCTTATAAACGATAGCACAAAAAATAGAGTCAGTGGAGCCAGCACACTATAGAATAATTGTGGTAAAAATCTTCCAAAATATATTTCCAGCGCTTCAATGCCATCCACGCCCATTTGAACCACAGAGGACGTAGATATAAATTTATTATAATTAACTCCTATATCAAGCAATTTCTCGTATACCTTCTCCCTTAAAACCTTCTTAACCTCGCTCGAGCAATTTAGCGAAAACTTAGTCGAGTAGTAATTAGCTAAAAACCTTATACCTAACAACGCTCCTAAGTAAATTCCATCTCTTAAATAATTTATATCTAAATTCGAATTTATCAATTTATCCATAGTGTTTCCTATAAATAAAACGACTAAAATATTGCATATTATCGATATCCAGTTCATCAAAACCGTCATGGCGATCCATTTTTTTGAACTAGAACACAATTCTAACAACCTTTTTTTAAACATTTCCAACCTCCTTAATTGTTTTCATTTTAGTAAAGAAAACGACCTTTGCGACCCACATAATAACAATAACCATTCTCATTATACTGCTATCGATTTTTATGAACATAATAAGTAACATCAAAGATACAGGTATTGTAAGCATCAACTTACCCTTTAATGTCATGCCGCCCTTTTCATGAAAATTTCTGACATATTTATCGTATATTTTTGTTTTCATAAATTTCTCACTCAATCTATCACTGCTTTTTATATAGCAATAAGAAGTCAAAAGTAAAAGAGGTGTCGTCGGTAGTACCGGCAAAAATACACCTATTATTCCAAGCAACAGCGATATCGTTCCAACTACTATAAGTACTACTTTTTTTAACATAATCTCTCTCCTTTAATTTTTTTATTTAGCATATCTTCTTAGGTATAAAATAAATCTGATCATTTTCCTCTCTATGTATATATCCAGATACCCTATAAACATCGTTTATTGTCTTTTCATCTATTACCTTAGAAGCTCTACCCATCTTTACTATTTCTCCATCTTTCATTATCACCAAATTGTGACTGTAATTTACAGCTTGATTTAAATCGTGAAGTACCATTATTATAGTGATACCGTATTTTTGATTCAAGCTTTTGACTACCTCTAATATCTCTATCTGATGATATATGTCTAAGTAAGTCGTAGGCTCATCTAACAGCAAAACATCTGTATTTTGAGCTAGAGACATCGCTATAAACGCCCTCTGCCTTTGACCCCCAGATAAATTATTTACTTTTTTATTCTGTATATCAGAAATTCCTGTAGCCTCTAGTGCAAAAT
>NZ_JAXEWM010000170.1:0-7754 GCF_034113885.1 Intestinibacter sp. | reverse complement strand
TTCAAGATTTTTCATTTGAAAATATCGACAAGTTTTCAACTGCAGGTCTAATTACAAGGCTTACTACTGATATAACAAATGTACAAAATGCATATCAGATGATTTGGAGAATGTGTGTAAGGGCGCCGCTTATGCTGATATTTGCTATGATTATGTCTGTTTTAATAAATAGGACTTTAGCATTAGTATTTCTAGGAGCGATAATATTTTTAGGAGTAGTTCTTTTTTTAATAACTACAAATGTTTATCCTAAGTTTATGAGTGTTTTTAAGAAATACGACAATTTAAATGCTAGCGTTCAAGAAAATTTAACTGGAATAAGAACAGTAAAATCTTCAGTTAGAGAGGATTTTGAGATAAATAAATTTAAAAAAGCTTCTTTAAATGTGAAAAATAAATTCGTAGATGCAGAAAAGATATTAGTATTAAACGCACCTGTAATGCAGTTTACTATGTATACATGTATTTTACTTTTATCATGGCTTGGAGCTAAAATGATAGTTTCAGCTACAATGACTACAGGTCAGCTTATGAGTTTATTTACGTATGCTATTCAAATACTTATGAGCTTGATGATGATATCTATGGTTTTTGTAATGATAACTATGGCAAAATCATCTGCAGATAGAATATTTGAGGTTTTAGAAGAAAAGAGCACTATAACAAATCCCAAAAATCCAATCACAGAAGTAAAGGATGGATCTATAGTATTTGAAAATGTAGATTTTTCTTATGCAGGAGATGAAAATAAGTTAAACCTACAAAATGTAAATCTAGAAATAAAATCAGGTGAAACAGTAGGAATCCTAGGAGGAACAGGTAGTGCGAAATCTACTTTAGTTCAATTAATACCGAGACTTTACGATGTTACAAAAGGAAGTATAAAGGTCGGCGGAGTAGATGTAAGAGATTACGATACTGAAAGCCTTAGAAATGAAGTTTCTATGGTTTTACAGAAAAATGTACTGTTCTCTGGTACTATTAAGGAAAATCTAAGATGGGGAGATAAAAATGCCACAGATGAAGAGATAGTAGATGCATGTAAAAAATCTTGTGCACATGAATTTATAAAGACATTCCCAGATGGATACGACACTTATATAGAACAAGGTGGAACTAATGTATCTGGAGGCCAAAAGCAAAGATTATGTATCGCAAGAGCGCTTCTTAAAAAGCCTAAAATATTAATTTTAGACGACTCTACAAGTGCAGTAGATACTAAGACAGATGCCATAATTAGAGATGCTCTAAAAAACGATATATCATCTACAACTAAAATTATAATAGCTCAACGTATATCATCTATTGAAGATAGCGATAAGATAATAGTTTTAGATGATGGAAAAATAGATGCAATAGGAACACATGATGAATTAAAAGTAAATAATTCTATATATAGAGAGGTTTATGAATCACAAATGAAGGGAGCTGATGACAATGAGTAGAGGATTAGATAAAAAAGACAAAAGACCAAACGCTCCTAAAGGTAATCCTATGAAGACTTTAAAGAGGATAATGGATTATATATTTAAGGAATATAAATTTTTATTCTTTATAGTATTAATAACTATATTTATAAGTTCAATCGTTTCTGTTATAGGAAATGTATTTTTGAAAAGCTTAATAGATGACTATATAGTGCCTCTTGTAGGAAGTACTAGTCCTAACTTTATACCGTTATTAAAGGCATTAGGTATAATGGCTGTAATTTTCTATACAGGTGCAATATCATCATATATATATAGTAGACTTATGGTAAATATATCTCAAGGAACGTTAAAAAACATACGTGATGATTTATTTGAACATATGGAAAAGCTTCCAATTAAGTACTTTGATACAAATGCTCATGGAGATATTATGAGTATTTATACAAATGATACAGATACTTTAAGACAGATGATAAGTCAAAGTATACCTCAGCTTATATCTTCAGTAATAACTATAGTAGGGACTTTGATATCTATGATAGTAATAAGTCCAATACTTACAGTTTTAGTTTTATTGATGGTAGCTGTTATGTATAGAGTTATGAAGGTTGTAGGTGGTAAAAGCTCTCATTACTTCATAAATCAACAAAGGGACTTAGGTGCAGTCAATGGATATATTGAAGAGATGATGGAGGGGCAAAAGGTCGTTAAAGTATTCTGCCATGAGGAAGAATCAAATAGTAAGTTTAACGAGTTAAATGATAAATTATTTGAAAGTGCAGATAATGCCAATAGCTTTGCAAATATGCTTATGCCTATAATGGGAAATATAGGTAATATAAGCTATGTTTTAATGGTTGCTGTTGGAGCAGTATTAGCTATAAGTGGTGTAGGTGGTCTTACTTTAGGTGGATTAGCCTCTTTCCTACAACTTACTAGAAGCTTTAATATGCCGGTAACTCAAGTATCTCAACAATTTAATTCTATAATAATGGCTCTTGCTGGAGCAGGTAGAATATTTACTCTTATAGACCAAGAACCAGAGGTAGACAATGGATATGTAACCTTAGTAAATGCCATAGAAGAAAACGGAGAAATCAAAGAAGTAAAAGAGCGTACAGGAATTTGGGCATGGAAGCATCCTCATAAAGCAGAAGGCACTGTGACATATACTAAGCTAAGTGGAGATGTAGTATTTGACGGTGTAGACTTCGGTTATAATGATGATAAGATAGTTCTGCACGATATAAGACTTTATGCTAAGCCAGGTCAAAAGGTGGCCTTCGTAGGAGCTACAGGTGCAGGGAAGACTACAATTACAAACTTAATAAATAGATTTTACGATATACAAGATGGAAAAATCAGATACGATGGAATTAATATAAACAAAATCAAAAAAGACGATTTAAGAAGGTCATTAGGCATAGTACTTCAAGATACGCATTTATTTACTGGAACTGTAATGGAAAATATAAGATATGGAAAATTAGATGCAACTGATGAAGAAGTAATAAATGCTGCCAAGCTTGCAAATGCCCACGGATTTATATCTCATCTAAAGGATGGATATAATACTGTTTTAACTGGAGATGGAAGCAACCTATCTCAAGGTCAAAGACAGCTTTTATCTATAGCTAGAACTGCTATATCAGATCCACCAGTACTTATACTAGACGAAGCGACATCTAGTATAGATACTAGAACAGAAAAAATAGTTCAAGATGGTATGGATAAATTGATGGAGGGAAGAACAGTATTTGTAATAGCGCATAGATTATCTACAATAAAAAACTCCGACGTCATAATGGTATTAGATCAAGGAAGAATAATCGAACGTGGAAGCCACGATGAGTTAATCCAAAAACGAGGAAAATACTATCAATTATATACTGGAGCCTTTGAATTAGAATAGTATACGAGAAATACACTTAATTTTAGTGGATAAAACTAAAGCTAAGTGTATTTTTTTGTTCAAATTTAAAATATATTCAAAAATATTGAAATAAAAAAATCGAATTTGTATTTATATGTATATTTTTTTAGAAATTTTTTTAAAGGAAGATTTATTGGAAATAAATAATTCTTTAATTGAGGCTATGCATGGATGTTTAAACTGTGGAGGTTGCGATATGAGTGAAAAAATAAAGAGTTTTAAAGCATATAAAAGAAGGAAAAAGAATAAAAATAAAAGAGGTGTACTATTGATTGTCTTAATAGCTGCAATAGGGATTGGCAATTTATGCATTTATGAGCTTTCTTCGAGCTTAAAATACGATATATATTACCTGGAAAAGGATTTAAAAAAGAAGAAAAATAAATTAGAAGCTCTGGAGGTAGAAAATATAGGCGACAAAAGCTCCAATAAATTAGAAGAGGATGCGAGCTCAAAATTGGATATGATTTATCCAACAGAATATCAAAAAAGATATATTTATGTAGATGATTAAAGGAGGTTGGAATGAAAAAAATAAGGATTAAAAGTAAAAAAAGACTAGTATTAGTTCTTATTTGTGCCTGTAGCTTGTTTTTGATATTGATAATCAGAACGTGCTATTTGCAGCTGATAAAGGGCGAGTGGCTCAGTACTAAGGCTTCAGAGCAGCAGACAAGAGAAATTCCAATAGAGGCAAAAAGAGGAACTATTTACGACAAAAATATGAAGGAATTAGCTGTAAGTGTTACTAAATACACTATTTGGTGCAAGCCCGTTGAGGTTAAGGACAAAGAAGAGACAGCGAAGAAAATTGCTAGTATAGTAAAGGAAAAGGATTATGAAGAAATTCTAAAATTGGTATCAAAGACAGATCAAGCACTAGTTAGAATACAAAGATGGGTAGACGACGATATAGCAGACAAAATACAAAGCCAGTCTTTATCTGGTATATGGGTATCAGAGGATCCTAAGAGATATTATCCATATGGAAATTTCGCATCATATGTTCTAGGTCACACTTCAGCAGATGGCTCCGGAGTCAGTGGAATTGAATTAAAATACGATAGCAAATTACACGGAGAAGAAGGAAAGCTTATAGTAAGTACAGACGCATCTGGTAGAGAAATCAACCAAGGTGTAGAGCAGTATTACGAGCCTACACAGGGAAATGGATTAGTGTTGACTATAGATGAAGTAATTCAAAGCTATGCAGAAAAAGCAGCGCAGAGAGCCTACGAATTAAACAATGCTAAAAGAGTTAAGATAATCGCTATGGATCCAAAGACAGGAGATATTTTAGCTATGGCATCAAAACCAGATTACGATCCAAACACACCTACAAAGGCAATATATCCTTATTTTGAAGATTTACTAGAAAGCTACGACGACGATAAAAAAATAAACGCCTATTATGAAATGTGGAGAAATACCCTTATAAGTGATACCTATGAACCGGGATCTACATTTAAATTGATAACATCGACAGCATCGGTTGAAGAAAATGTAATCAAGCCAAATGAACATTTTACATGCACAGGTAGCGTAAATGTAGAGGGACAAAAAATAAAATGCTGGAGATCTTACAGACCTCATGGAAGCGAGACATTTGAACAAGCAGTACAAAATTCATGTAACCCAGTTTTTGTGGAATTGGGAAGGAGATTGGGAGTTAGTAAATTATACGATTATATAGAAGGATTTGGGCTTACGAGTAAGACAGGTATAGATTTAGTAGGAGAGGCAAACAGTATACTATATAAGGAAAAAGACGTTGGACCTGTAGAATTAGCGACTATTTCTTTTGGTCAATCTATATCGGTAACTCCTATACAGCTAATCACAGCCGTCTCTGCTATTGCAAACGATGGGAATCTTATGCAGCCTAGGCTTGTAAAGGCATATACAGATAACGAAGGTAATATAACAGAAGAAATTGAACCAAAAACTGTGAGACAGGTCGTTTCCAAGGATACATCGAAAAAAATGCTAGAAGTCATGAACTCTGTTGTAACAGATGGAGGAGGTAAAATAGCTTACTTACCTGGATATAGACTTGGAGGAAAAACAGGAACAGCCCAAAAGGTTATAGACGGAAAATACGCACAAGGAAAATACATTTGCTCATTTGTGGGTGTAGCTCCATGTGATGATCCTCAAATAGTAGTACTTGCGATAGTAGACGAGCCTACAGATGTAGTCGCATTTGGTTCAACTACAGCTGGACCTATTATAAAGGAAGTTATGAGTCAGAGCTTAGAATATTTAGGTATTAAAAAGGTCTATACAGAAGAAGAAAAATCAGAAAATGAGAAAAAACAGGTTGAAATTCCAGATGTGAGAAATTTAACTATAAAGGAGGCTACTAAAATATTAGAAGAAAATAATCTAGAATCAAATTTAGATACAGATATAGAGGTAGATGATAAAGCTATTGTCACAGATATGTTTCCAAAGCCCGGCATCAAAGTAAATGAAGGGTCTAGCATATCTCTATACTTTAAGCATTGACGATAAAAAAACCACATTATAAAACTCTGAATATTTAATTTCATATGCATTATTAAAAAATAATACATAAAATGTTTATAAAATAAGACTTACTATTATAAATATCTTCAAAAATAAATCAATTTGGTATATAATTATTAAGATTGGAGATGTAGATAATATTATATAGTCATCAAAAGAAAAACTTTAATTTTAAAAAGGAATATTTAGCATAAAAAAAGTTAATAATTGCAAATGAGAAATATTAAATTAAAAAGATGAAACAACAGGGAGAGGAGTTTTAAATAATGTTAGGAATTACAGAACTTACGTATACAGCAATGATTGGTTTTTTAATAGTAATAATACTTGGACCAATATTTATACCAATGCTTGCTAGATTTAAATTTGGTCAAACGGTCAGAGATGAAGGACCTCAATCACACTTAGCTAAAAATGGAACACCTACAATGGGTGGAATAATGATGATAGTGGCTATATTAATTACAGGGCTTACGAGAGCTAATATAAGCCAAAGTCTAATAGTAGGCTTAATTTGCATAGTTGGATTTGGATTTGTAGGATTTTTAGATGACTTTATAAAAATAAAAATGAAAAGATCTTTAGGACTTAAAGCTTATCAAAAGATAATACTACAATTTGCTCTTGCTTTATATGTCGCCTATTATCAATATAGTGCATCACCAAGTGCTACACAGCTTATGATACCATTTACAGATTATGTAATAAATTTAGGAATATTGTATATTCCATTTATGATGATATTTATAATAGGAACTGTAAATGCAGTAAATTTAACAGATGGACTTGATGGTTTAGCATCAGGAGTTACTTTAATAGTATCTACTTTCTTTATGATATTTGCAGTATCACTATCTAATTCTGATGTTGCAATACTTGCTGCTGCAACAGCTGGTGCTTGCCTAGGATTTTTAGCATTCAATTCATATCCTGCTAAGGTATTTATGGGAGATACAGGCTCTATGGCATTAGGTGGAGCAGTAGTTGCTTTTGCTACTCTTACTAATTCACCACTTTTAATAGTAATAGTAGGATTTATATACTTAGCAGAAGCTCTATCTGTTATGCTACAAGTAAGTTATTTCAAATTAACACATGGAAAGAGAATATTTAAAATGGCACCACTTCACCACCATTTTGAACAATGTGGATGGCCAGAAACAAGAGTTGTATTCATATTCTGGATTGCAACTATAGTTTTATGTTGGATAGGTGTTTTAGCAGTATTTTAAGTAAGTGATGGGGGTAAAGAAAATGGATTTAAAAGGAAAGAATGTATTGCTTATAGGTTTAGCAAAAACTGGTATATCAACTATCAAATTATTGGATAAATTAGAAGCTAATATAACAGTTAACGATATAAAAACAGAAGAAAAATTATCAGATATATTAAATGAATTAAAAGACATAAAAAACGCAAAATATATACTTGGATATCATCCAGAGGAAGTATCACATATTGATTTAGCTGTAGTGTCTCCAGGAGTACCTCTTGATTTACCTTTTATAAAAAAATTATATTCAAGTGATATAGAAGTAATTGGAGAAGTAGAATTAGCGTATAGATTACTAGATAACCCTACATTTGTCGGTATAACAGGTACAAATGGAAAGACAACAACTACATCTTTAGTAGGTGAAATATTTAAAGCTGCCAAAGAAGACACTTATGTAGTTGGTAATATAGGTAAACCAGTAATAGAAACTGTCGGAGTGGCAGATAAAAAATCTGTATTAGTTACAGAGCTTAGTAGTTTCCAATTGGAAAGTATAGTAGATTTTAAACCGAGGGTAAGTATGATACTTAATCTTTCACCAGACCATTTAAATAGACACCATACTATGGAAAATTATATAATGGC
>NZ_JAXEWM010000169.1:0-22517 GCF_034113885.1 Intestinibacter sp. | reverse complement strand
CGTAAACCTTAACATCAGAAAATCCAGCTTCTTCAAGCATATCAATTATCTCATCTTCAGTATAAGCTCTTTGCAAATGCACCTCTTCATGCTTATCGTATTTACCATTTTCGTCAGCCACAAAGAAAGTAAGCTCCATTTCAACTAAATTTTGCTCATCATCGAAATAGTTTTGCCACATATAAGATATATTTTCTCGATTTTCTCCATACATATTATCTCCTAATACTGTAGATAACTTGTAAAATGAGCTAATATCAAAAATAAATATACCTTCTTCCTTTAGTAATTCGTGAGTTTTAGAAAATATATTTATTAAATCTTCATCGTAAGTTATATAATTAAATCCATCACATGCACATAAAACACAGTCTAAATTAGTCACATCAAAATCAAGCTCTGATATATCCTGTTCTAATAAAACTAATTCTATGTTTTCCTTTTCTGCCTTGCTTCTAGCTACGTTTAACATCTCATCTGAAATATCTATTCCTGCTATATCGTAGTTCTTTTTAGCTAGTGGTATTGTTATATTACCAGTTCCACAGGCTAATTCCAAGATATTTTTAACTTTTGTATTTTCTTTTTCGATTATTTTTTCTATATAATCTACCCAACCTTCATAATCAACATCGTCCATCAATTCATCATAGACGAACGCAAAATCTCTATACTGATCCATCCTCTGTTTCATTCCCCTTATTTTCTTTTTTCATTTTTTTCTTGCGCGCTGTAAGTATACCGCCAATTCTGCCGGCTTCCTTTGCAGTCAATCCTGCCCAGCCCTTTTCGCTTACCTTATCGATTAATCCTAATTCTGATGCTATTTCATATTTCATTATATCATTGTCTGTCAATGGTTTATCTTTCTTGCTGTTATTTTTTCTATTTTTTTCACATTTATATATAAATTCTTTAGTTAATTCTTTCTTATCCATAAAAATACCCCTTTCATATTCAAAAGTTAAACACCATTTATATTTAAATTATTTCCAAATTAATCTATTCTATACACTCATTTACAAAATAATTTTATGGATAAGAAAATACTCCCTTCATAGCAATAAATTACTATAAAAGGAGTATATTTTTCTACCAAGCAGCCACAAATCCATCTGTTCTAGGTTCACTAGCTCCAACTAGAGTTCCATGTTCGTCTCTCATTATAATTTGTCCTCGTCCCATACTTGTAGACTCTGGTAAAACTGTTATCTCGTGTCCTCTTCGTACCAATTCTTCTGTAACGGCAAATGGGAATGCTCTTTCAACTTGAATTTTCTTGCCTCCTACCCATTGCCATCTAGGTGCATCTAGAGCTTCCTGTGGATTCATGCCAAAGTCTATAGTATTCATCATAACTTGAAGATGTCCTTGTGGTTGCATAAATCCTCCCATTACTCCAAATGGTCCTATTGGTTTTCCATCTTTAGTTAAAAATCCTGGGATTATTGTGTGATATGGTTTCTTATTTGGACCTATGCAGTTTTCGCTATTTTCATCTAAGTTAAAGTTATTTCCTCTGTTGTGTAATGCAATTCCTGTGCCTGGAACTACTATGCCAGATCCAAATCCACAGTAATTACTTTGTATGTAGCTGACCATATTCCCTTCTCCATCTGCTGTACAAAGGTATATAGTTCCTCCACAAGATGGATCCCCGTATTCTGGCATTATTGCATCATGTCCTATTAATTCTCTTCTCTTTTTAGCGTATTCTTTAGAAAGCAACTCTTCCTTTGTAACCTTCATATATCTAGGGTCTGATACATATCTTTGCCCATCGACAAATGCTAGCTTCATAGCTTCTATTTGTCTGTGTACAGTTTCTGCATCATCGTGAGTTTTTACATCTAATCCATCCATTATGTTAAGAGCCATAAGCGCCACTATTCCATGACCATTAGGTGGTATTTCATTAATTTCGTAACCCTTGTAACTTGTACTTATAGGTTCAACCCACTCTGCTTTAAATTTAGCTAAATCCTCTTTTCTTATGAGACCTCCTGTATTTCTTGAATACTCATCTATTTTATCTGCCAAAGCTCCTCTATAAAAAGATTCACCTTTAGTTTCTGCAATCTCTCTAAGTGTCTTTGCATGGTCTTTTAATGTCCAAATTTCACCTGCTGAAGGTGTTCTTCCATTATCAGAAAAAACTCGCTTCCACTCATCAAATAAAGGATCTTGTGTATCTTTAAAATTATCATCATAAGCCTCTTGCCACAATCTAGATATTACAGGTGATACAGGATATCCATTTTCTGCATACTCAATCGCAGGCTCAAATAATTCCTCAAACTCTAATTTTCCAAATCTCTTAGATAATTCCACCCATCCAGAAACTGCTCCTGGAACTGTAACAGGAATCCATCCATGAACTGGCATTTCACTATAACCTTTAGCTTTTATATCTTTAGCATTTGCAAGCTCTGGAGCATGTCCACTCGCATTTAAACCGTATAATTTATCCTTCATCCAAATTAATGCAAAACAATCCCCGCCTATTCCATTTGAAGTAGGCTCTAAAACTGTCATACAAATAGCTGTAGCAATCGCCGCATCTACTGCATTTCCGCCTTTTTTGATAATATCAAGGCCTGCTTGTGCCGCAAGTGGTTGTGATGTAGACACCATTCCTCGTCTTCCATATACTAAGCTTCTTCTTGATGGATAGCTGTATTTCAAAGCATCAAATTCAAAACTCATTCCATTTTCCTCCTAATAACTATTTTCGAATCTCAAAGAAATATTTTCCATATAATTTATTATATATATAAACATAATTAAAATCTTTATTTTCTACCAAAAAATATGGATTACACTAATCGCAATCCATACCGTTTTAGCAATCAAAATCAACGCTATACCTATTGTACTAACTGTCCCTAAAGAAGTTCCCAAAAGAAAAGCAACTATGCAGGTTATTATAAAAGCATAAACTACAAAATAATTCAAATTTATATACTTCAAAGCGTAATATATTATCGACGGAACTGTCCCAGATGCCATCCACACGCTAGTTATCATCCCAATTAAAACAAATATTTCTAAAACAATAAAAGATTGTTTCCCCTCATCGAAAGCCATCTTCATCAAATCCTTTATCGCAAATCCTCTCTTGCACGAAATATATACAAAAATACAAAATCCAAGTAGCAATGGATATCCTACAAATATACCTTTAAAAACGCAGAATAATAATGAAATAAATGTAATACACAAACCAACAACTATATCCATATCAAAACCTCCTCCATAAAAATTCAAATATTTTACTATTTATCTAATTTTTATGTTATCATTTAAATTAATATCATTTAAACAGATTATAACTATATATATAATCGATTTTGCCGATATATAAATTGCAAAAATCTATATTTAGGGAGGGGAATTCAATGGAATTAAAACAATTAAAAACATTCGTAGTTGTAGCCGAAACTCTGAGTTTTAGCAAAACAGCTGATTTATTAAATTTCGCCCAATCGAGCATATCAGAGCAAATAAAATTACTAGAAAACGACCTAAATTGCAAATTATTCGAAAGACTTGGAAGAAAAATATTTCTAACTAATGAAGGCGAAAAATTACTATCATATGCAGAAAAAATACTAAATTTATGCGAGGAAGCAAGACACGATTTATCTGGCTCTCCTGCACCATCTGGAACACTTAATATAGCAATGGCAGAAACTCTTTGCGTATATAAGCTGCCTGAATTCTTCAAAAAATACTGTAATTCTTATCCAGAAGTCGAGCTAGAATTAAAAATCGGAAATTGCGAGAATTTCCCAGATATGATAAGAAAAAACAAAATAGATATTGCATTTACCCTGGGAAACAACGTATCTTATTCAGATATAATTTCAAAAACCTTATATCGTGAACCACTAGTCTTAATATGCAGTAATTCCGATGATTTAAGCAAAGAACGCAAAATGAATTTATCAAAATTAAGCGAAAAAAAATTAATACTAACTCATAGAGAATGTAGCTATAGAATAGATTTTGAAAATTACCTATCAGATATAGGAGTATCTCCCAAATCCATACTATCACTTGAAAGCATTGAAGCTATCAAACAATACGCTATAAGCGGATTTGGTGTCTCATTTTTACCACGTATAGCAGTAAAAAAAGAAATAGAAAATAGACAATTAGTAGAAATAAATTATGATGGTCCAGAATTTTTTACATATGCACAGGTAATATATCACAAAGACAAATGGATATCTCCTGCACTAAATGCTCTATTAAATATGTCACTTGAACAAATTAAATAAGTTATACCGAAAAAATGCTACAACAGATAATTACTCTCTGCTGTAGCATTTACTTATACCCTATTGTAAATTTTCATATTCTAAAATCAAATAAGCATTTGCTCTTTCATACTTATTAAGCATTCTCTCATCGTCAAAATCATCTGGATCTATACTTCCTCTATACCAAGAGCATCCATTGAAGTAATTTTGCAATTCTTGGTCATCAAATCTACGTCCATTTCTAGCGTATATCTCATTACGAGCAAGTCTAAGCTCTTTATCTGATAATTTTTCTAAGTCAGAAATAGTTAAATATCTGCTGTCACTATCTGCAAATATATATCCATCTTGATTGTATTTTGCTGATCCATTTTTAGCCTCTAGAAGCTCTTCTGGTGTATAAGAATATGTGTTGCGAGTCATCATTTTTTCTGACATATATCTTATGTATAGATTTCTGATTACACTTTCTTTAGATTTTTCGCTTGTTGTGTACTCTAGCAAATATTGAGATTTTTGTTCTTTAAATATGCTGTCGTAAACACCTGCCATGTAGCTTGCATCTGTGATATTTTTGTAGAAGCCTCCAGTAGAATTAGCTATGTCACTCAATATTGGTGTATTAAGCGAACTACCTATACCGATTATGTATATAGGAACTTTATATCTTTGAGCTAAATCTTTTACAGCTTGGTAAGAAACTCTACTCACATTATCTTGTCCATCTGTGAACGCTATAATACATTTTGCACCATCAGTAGATACGATTTGATTTACAGATGCATATAATGCATCGTATAGAGATGTCATATTCCCCATTTGAAGGTTGTTTATCTTGTTTATTAATTGTGATTTATTATCTGTAAAGTAAAGATTTCTAGTTACATTATCAGCGAAACTCAAAAGTCCTGCCTTATCGCCTACATTAAATTGAATTTGATTTACTAGACTGACCATCGCTTGCTTTGATATAGACATATTAGTTCCTTGAGAAGTTCCTATATTCATACTGTCGCTGACATCAGCAACTATGTCTATAGTTAAATTCTCCTCTTGATCTAATTGGACTGCTTTTTCTATTTTTGTTTCTTTGAAGCCTGATGATTCCATATTTTCACTTAGATAAAAATCTTCGTACTCAAGGTTATCTATACTTTCTCCTGTAGTCAAATCCTTTATGCTGACATATAGCTTTACAGTAGGATATTCAGATACATCCACTTGAGACACCTCTAGACTGTAGTTACTTGATTGACCTAGTGCATCTAAAAATGCTTCGTATTTTTGATATACGCCTTCTGCATCTTTATATCTCTCTTCTGATGTAGCTTTTTCTATTTCGCTTTTATAATTTTCAATAGTCGATTTTTCTGCTTCAAGTAAGTTTACCTGTTTTTCCTTTTGATCCATTTCATTTTGTCTCTTATCTAAGTAACTTATGCTATAGCTTTTACTTGCTTCAAGCAGTGAATTCAATGATTCTATCGCTTTATCACATTTAGATGAATTTTTAGAATCTATATTGCTCTTTAAATCTGACATATATTTGTTATAAGAATCTTGATTTTTATCACTTAATATAATTTGTTTAAATTTCTCTTCGTATTCATTGTAAGCATCTTCGTACTTACTCATTGAACTACACCCAACTAGAGCAATGATTAAAGTAGTTAAAATACATATTAAAAAAATCGATTTTGTTGTTTTTTTATTACATCTATGTTTCATATATTCCTCCAATAAATCTAGTTATTTTCCATCAAAATAAGTTTGTGTAGCTTCAGCAACTGCTTTCATCATTTTTTCTTGATAAGATTTTTCCGCCATTTTTTCGTCCTCTTCTGGATTAGACATAAATCCCATTTCAACTAACACTGCTGGAACCTCTGACCAGTTAAATCCAGTCAAATCGCTTCTTTCATAAATATTGTTTACCTTAAATCCAGCCTCCTTCATATCAGAAAATATTATTTTAGCACATTTATTGCTCTCCTCATAAATCTTTGCCGTATATTTTCCATTGCTCGCTGGAATATGAAGTGATGCCCCATTTACAGACGAATCCTCAGAACCATCGGCATGAATTCTAATAACTAAATCTGCATTGTTTTCATTCGCAAAAATCGCCCTCTCTGAATTAGTAATATTCACATCATTAGTCTCCCTAGTCATGATAACCTTAAAGCCCATATCCTCTAAATACTGCTTCAAAATCTTAGACGCCTGTAAATTCAACTCGTATTCTGGAATATTAGTAGAAACTCCCTGTGTTCCCCAAGACACCTTGAATTTAGTCTCTGATGAACCCGGACCAACAGGCTCCTCACTCATATCCCCTTTAGTTTGGTGACCTGGATCTATACAGATTATGTACTGTTGATTTTTATTTTTTTGCTTTTCTTCTTCCGTTGTTTCACCTTCTTTTTTATTTTTATCCTGTTGTGATTTGTCTTGATTAGCCTTTTCTGAAGATTTATCAGAATCCTGTTGAGATGTGTCACTTGTTGTAGATGTATTTTCTGAGCTAGATACATTAGATTTGTTACATCCAAAGCTCACAAGCGAGATAATTAGTAAAACCAATAGTAAATATGTTTTTTTCCTCATTTTACACTCCTTATTTTTATAAAATTTTCCCCTGTTAAATATAATTATAAGTGCTAAAAATGATTAAATCAATTTTATTTGATAGGCTTATTTAAAATGAATAATACCTCTGTAGCTATATATAATAAATTCATTTACAGAATTATACACTTGAATATAAATACTAGAATCGAGTATAATAATATATATAGATAAAAAAGAACTACAATTCTATTTGCACTAGAGTAGTAGCTTCTTTTATGAAATGAAACTATTTGTTTAGACTACTCTTATTCGCCTTTGAGTGGTCTTTTACTTTTTTATGTATGTATTTAATAGTACAACATATTCCAGTTGCAACTATTCCAGCCAAAACATTCAGTAAAAATTTGTATTAAAAAAGCTCACGTCCTTGATTACAAAATCCATAACGTGAGCTCATTTTTATTTATATTTAAATCTAAACTCTAAAATATTCCTATTTCATAGCTTCTTCAACTGCAACTGCAACAGCAACTGTAGCACCAACCATTGGGTTGTTACCCATTCCTATAAGACCCATCATTTCAACGTGAGCTGGAACTGATGAAGAACCTGCGAATTGTGCATCTGAGTGCATTCTTCCCATAGTATCTGTCATACCGTAAGAAGCTGGTCCTGCTGCCATGTTATCTGGATGAAGTGTTCTACCAGTACCACCACCAGAAGCAACTGAGAAGTATTTTTTACCTTGTTCGATACATTCTTTTTTGTATGTACCTGCAACTGGATGTTGGAATCTAGTTGGGTTAGTTGAGTTTCCTGTTATAGAAACGTCTACACCTTCCATATGCATTATAGCAACACCTTCTCTAACATCGTCGCATCCGTAGCATCTAACTTTAGCTCTGTCTCCGTTTGAGAATGGAGTTTCTTTTACTATTGTTAATTCACTTGTGAAGTAATCAAATTTAGTTTGAACATAAGTGAATCCGTTTATTCTAGATATTATGTAAGCTGCGTCTTTTCCAAGACCATTTAATATAACTCTTAAAGGTTGTTTTCTTACTTTGTTAGCTTTTTCAGCTATTTTTATAGCACCTTCTGCAGCAGCGAAAGATTCGTGTCCTGCTAAGAATGCGAAACATTGAGTATCTTCTTCTAATAACATTGAACCTAAGTTACCATGTCCTAAACCAACTTTTCTGTTGTCAGCAACTGATCCTGGTATACAGAAAGCTTGTAACCCTTCACCTATTGCTGTAGCTGCATCTGCTGCTCTTGTGCATCCTTTTTTGATTGCTATAGCTGCACCTAATATATAAGCCCAACATGCATTTTCAAATGCTATAGCTTGAGTTTCTTTTACTATTTCATATGGATCAAAACCTTTTGATTGACATAATTCTCTACATTCTTCTAATGATTTAAATCCGTATTTTTCTAATACTACTTCTATTTGAGCGATTCTTCTTTCGTAACTTTCAAATAACGCCATTATTTCATCCCCCTTCTATTATTCATGTCTTGGATTTACAAATTTAACGCCATCTGCAAATCTTCCGTATGATGATTTAGCTTTGTCTAAAGCTTCATTAGCATCCATACCACCGCTGATCATTTCCATCATTTTGCCAAGGTGAACGAATTCATAACCTATTATTTCACTATTTTCATCTAATGCTAATCTAGTAACATAACCTTCTGCCATTTCTAAGTATCTTGGTCCTTTAGCTAAAGTTCCGTACATAGTCCCAACTTGAGATCTTAAACCTTTACCTAAATCTTCAAGACCTGCTCCTATTGGAAGTCCTCCTTCAGAGAAAGCAGTTTGACTTCTTCCGTAAACTATTTGTAAGAAGATTTCTCTCATAGCTGTGTTTATAGCATCACAAACTAAGTCAGTATTTAATGCTTCTAATATAGTTTTTCCTGGAAGTATTTCAGATGCCATTGCAGCTGAGTGAGTCATTCCTGAACATCCTATAGTTTCTACTAATGCTTCTTGTATTATTCCGTCCTTAACATTTAAAGTTAATTTACATCCTCCTTGTTGAGGTGCACACCATCCTATACCGTGAGTTAAACCTGATATGTCGCTGATTTGTTTAGCTTGTACCCATTTTCCTTCTTCTGGAATTGGAGCTGGACCATGGTTAGGTCCCTTAGTTATAGGGCACATATTATTTACTTCTGCTGAATATATCATAAAATAATTCCCTCCTTAAAATATCTTCGTCTCTTCTATTATAATTAAATTTCTATTTTTTTCAAATACTTATTTTTGTAGCCCAAATCTTCTAAAAAAGGTTATATTACATACTATTCGATTAATTAGTGTATAATATAAAGGTGTGTCCAAGATTTTTCGACAAATTAGTCTATTCTATTGAGGTGTATTGATATATTTTTATTTTTGTGAAAAACGTATGCCCGACATTTATTAATGCACTACATATCTGTATTATTGTCAATATAAAAAAAATTTTTTTTCAAAATTTTTTTTATTAATTTTCAATTTTTTTATGAGAAATGACTTTTATTTCAATATTTGCAATGGCGGTGAGAAGTACTAAGTTATAAAATTTAAATTTTACCAACCGATTTTTAAATTAAATCTCAATCAAAAAATCAGTTGGTAACTTAAAATTCTCCTATTCTACAGATCCCTTAAACTTAAGCATCTTCACATAAGTCTTAATAGCATCTAACATAATATCCTCATTAAAATCAAACTTCAAGCTATGAAGCCCATTCACATATCCCTTTTCTTCATTGCGAGCACCTTGCATGAAGAATAATCCTGGAACTTCTCTTTGGTAATAAGAAAAATCCTCTGATATCATAAGAGGCTCAGTTTTAACGAATTTTTCCTTGCCAACTGCTTCAACAAATTCATTATATAGATTTTCATCGTTATTTACAGCATAAAATCCATCTTCAATATGTACATTGACCTTGCAATTATATGCAACTTCAAACCCCTTAGCTAATTCCAATAATCTCTTTTTCATTGTATCGTAAATATCAGGATTAAAGCATCTCATAGTTCCTTCTAATCTGACATTTTCTGCGATTATATTTCTAACAGAGCCTGCTGTCATCTTACCAAAAGTGATTACTGCACCCTCCATTGGATTTAAGTTTCTAGATACTATACTTTGAACTGCTGACACAAAGCTAGCTCCTATCATTATTCCATCTACTGTATTTTGTGGGATGGCACCATGTCCACCTTTTCCTATGATATCTACGTCTATTTCACCGTTTTGAGCCATTAAATATCCCGCCTTACATCCTATATATCCTTCTGGAAAATCTGGGTGAATATGAAGTCCATAAACCTCATCAACGTTGTATTTTTTAAATACACCAGCCTTCATAAGACGTTCTGCTCCACCAGTATCTTCTTCTGCTGGTTGGAACACAAATACTATGTTGTCATTTAAACAATCCTTGTTATCGTTTATATATTCTAAAAATCCCAATAATATACTCATATGTCCATCATGACCACATAGATGTTGTGGTCCATCATCAGTTGGAAGCGCATCTATGTCAGATCTAAATGCTATAGTTTTTTTAGAATTTTTCCCATTGATAATCCCTACTGTAGCTGTTTCTAGTGGTGTTTCGTATTCTATTCCCAATTTATCTAAATAATCTCTTATGTACTTTGCTGTTTTAAATTCCTCATGTGAAAGCTCAGCTATTTTATGTAAATTAGTTCTATGTTGTTTTACAATTTGATCTATATATGCTATATCTTTCATCGATTTTTCCTCCTAAATATAAATATTTTAATTATTTTTCTAAATTTTTAATAATTTTATTATATATGTTTTGTCTAGATTGTCCAATTTTTTTGTAAATAAAACTTGCTCATAAGCATAAAAAAAGCCGCTACAAATACGACATAACGTAAATATAACAGCTTTTATTTATTTCGATATTAATTTTTTATTAGTAGATTATTAATCGTCAAATTCTCCACTTTCTTCGTATAATAAAGCGATTCCACCTTTTGCAGTTTCTTTGTATTTTTCCATCATATCTCTACCAGTTTCATCCATTATTTTGACGATTTGGTCGAATTTAATATGGTGAATTCCATCTGATAGTAATGCATAGTTAGCTGCATCTAAAGCTCTTTGAGCTCCCATTGCATTTCTTTCTATACAAGGTATTTGAACATATCCATAAGCTGGGTCACATGTCATACCTAGGTGATGTTCTAGACCTATTTCTGCTGCGTATTCTATTTTTCTAAGTGGTCCACCTTTGATGAATGCAGCTGCTGCAGCTGCCATAGCACAAGCAACACCTACTTCACCTTGACATCCTACTTCTGCTCCTGATACAGAAGCATTTTGTTTTACTACAACACCCATTAATCCTGCTACTGCAAGACCTTCTTCTATAGCTTCATCATCGAATCCATAGTAGTCTTGTAATGTAAATAATACAGCTGGTAAAACACCTGCAGATCCACATGTTGGAGCTGTTACTATTTCAAAGCCAGATGCATTTTGTTCAGAAACAGCTAAAGCATATGCATATAACATTGAAGTAAGCTGTTTGCTTACTTTGTATTGTCTATAGAAGTTTCTAGCCTTTCTAGCTAATTTTAATTTTCCTGGAATAACTTCTGTAGCTTTTAATCCATCTTCTAGAGATTGTCTCATTGTCAATCTTATATCTCTAAGATAATCCATTATATCATCGTCATCATATTCTTTAACATAATCAACGAAATTTTTGTGATTTGCTCTACACCATTCGATTATATCTTCTAGATTATCATGTGGGTATACACTTTCAGATGATTGTCCTCTCTTACCTTCTTCAGCTAGAGATCCTCCACCTATTGAGAACACAGTCCATTCATCTGTTATATTTTTGTCTGCATCTAAGGCTTCAAATTTCATTCCATTAGTATGGAATTCTTTTACTACTTCTGGTTCCCAAACTACTTCTACCTCTTTAGGTGCAAGAGTTTTTATTATTATAAAGTCAGTTAAGTGACCTTTTCCTGTAGCTGCTAAACTTCCATATAAGTGTACTCTAAAGCTAGCTGCATCAGGGTTTTTAGAATTAAATATTTTTGCTGCTCTTTGTGGTCCCATAGTGTGGGAGCTGGATGGCCCTGGACCCATTTTGTAAAGTTCTTTTAATGATTCCATAAATCATTCCTCCTAATAAAAAATCAAATTTATGTTATAATTCAATAATTTTAAAAAGACTCTTTATATTTTTAATAGTAATTTATATCAAGTATTTTTCACAATAATATAAATTATTATTTTATATAAAGCAATCTATATATATAATTATACTTTTTTATTTTAATAAATTATATAGTTTTTATGAATTTCTACAATTTAACTTTTTTTATATATTTTTTTAATTAAATTCCTCAATATATTTATTATTTTAAACTATAAAAACGTTTTTTACTATACCTTTCATTAATTTTTAAATTTTTAAATTTTTTGTAATATTTTGGTTGATTTTTCCACTCATTTGTAATAACATTAATTCATAACAACTTATTAAAAATCAACGAAAAATTAACTAACCTAAGTAGAGGCGCAATGATTATCAGTAAGTAATGGGAGCTGGCAAGTGTTAATCGTTACTGAAAGGATGATTTGCCGAAGTTTATATCTTGGCAGAGATATATGCTGGGGTCATGCAGAATATGCATGGGACTGTCACTTATCTAAGTGGGGGGCTACAGGTTTACTTTGATTTATGTTAGCAACGTACAAAGTATTCCTTTGTACGTTTTTTAATCTAAAAAATCTATTTTTTACTGTATCCTTAATACAATATATAACCTCCCCTTATTTATATTCTCTATTTTAGGTAGTTATAATTGAATACGAAATACTATAAATTACACGAGGTGATATAAAATGAAAAAAGTTAACGTAGCCGTAGTAGGAGCTACAGGTATGGTAGGTAGAACTTTCTTAAAAGTTCTTGAAGAAAGACAATTTCCAATAGAAAATATTTATTTTTTCTCTTCAAAAAAATCAGCAGGTTCAACAATCACTTTTGCTGGTAAGGATTACATAGTTGAAGAATTAACTGAAACTGCATTTGATGGAAAAGATATCCAAATAGCATTATTCTCTGCTGGTGGAGCTACTAGTGCAAAATTTGCTCCAATAGCTGCTTCTAAAGGAATAACAGTAGTAGATAACTCAGCTCAATGGAGAATGGATCCAGATGTACCACTTGTAGTACCTGAAGTAAATCCAGAAGCTGTAAAAGAAGTTAAAAAAGGTATAATAGCTAACCCTAACTGTTCTACAATACAAGCTATGGTTCCACTTAAACCACTATATGATAAATACGGCTTAAAGAGAATAGTTTACTCTACTTATCAAGCTGTTTCTGGTTCAGGAGTTAAAGGTGTTAAGGATCTAGAAGATGGAGTTGCTGGAAAACCAAATCAATTCTATCCTCATCAAATAGCATTTAACTGCTTACCACATATAGATGTATTTATGGATAATGGATATACTAAAGAAGAAATGAAAATGGTAAATGAAACTAAAAAAATATTCAACGATGATAGCATAAAAGTTACTGCTACAACAGTAAGAGTTCCAGTTAGAGGTGCTCATAGTGAATCTATAAACGTTGAATTCAACAAACCATTTGAACTTGATGATATATTTGAAGCAATGAAAAATACTGAAGGTGTTGTTTTAGTTGACAACCCAGCTAAAGACGAATACCCACTTGCTATAGATGCTGAAGGTCATGATGAAGTTTATGTTGGTAGAATAAGAAGAGACTTCAGTGTTGATAACGGAATCAACTTATGGGTAGTTGCTGATAATATAAGAAAAGGAGCTGCTACAAACGCAGTACAAATAGCTGAATTATTAGTAAAATACGATTTAGTTTAATATACAAAATAAAATTTATTTAGACAACTTAATTTAAAATTTAGAATAAAAAATAATTATTAAGAATATATAAGAAAAAGGGGAGATATATATGATATTTACAGGTTCTGCAGTTGCATTAGTTACACCATTTAATGAAGATAACACACCAAATTTTGAAAAAATAAAAGAATTAGTTGAATACCACATAGCTAACGGAACAGACGCTATAGTTGCTACAGGTACTACAGGAGAAGCTAGTACTATGACAGACGAAGAACAACTAGACGTTATAAAATGTATCGTTGATGCAGTAAATAAAAGAATACCAGTTATAGCTGGTGCTAGTACAAATGATACTAGACATTCACTTAGCTTAGCTAAAGGTGCTCAAGATATGGGAGCTGATGCTTTATTAATAATCACTCCATATTACAACAAAGCTAATAGATCAGGTCTTAAAGCTCACTTTAAAGCTATAGCTGATGCTGTTGATCTACCAATAATTTTATACAACGTTCCAGGAAGAACAGGAGTTAACATAGCTCCAGATCTAGTTGCTGAATTAGCTAACGAATGTGAAAACATAGTTGCTATAAAAGAAGCTAGTGGAGATATAGCTCAAGTTGCTGAAGTTGCTAGATTAGTTCCAGATGATTTCGCTATATACTCTGGAAACGACGATTCAATAACTCCATTATTGTCATTAGGTGGTAAAGGTGTTATATCAGTTTTAGCTAATGTTTGTCCACAACAAACTCACGATTTAGTAGCTAAATTCATGGAAGGTGACGTTAAAGGATCTTGCAAAATACAATTAGACTTAAAAGCTCTTATAGATGCTTTATTTATAGAAGTAAATCCAGTTCCAGTTAAAACGGCTATGAACTTATTAGGATTTGAAGTAGGTCATTTAAGATTACCACTTGGAGAAATGAACCCTAAAAACTTAGAAGTATTAAAACAAGAATTAATAAATGCTGGGCTTGAAGTAAAATAGTAAATTAAAAGGTTAATTTAAACAGGGAAGAATTTCACGGAATTCTTCCTTGAAATAAATCAAACTTAAAATTAGGGGGTATAGTCTTGAAACTTATAATAAACGGATACAGCGGAACAATGGGTCAAGTACTTACAAAATGCGCATTAGCCGATGAAGAAATAGAACTTGTTGCCGGTGTTAGCCCACTACACCACGATGTTAACGGCCAATTCAGCACATATTCAACTTTTGCTGAAGTAAAAGAAGATGCCGATGTTGTTATAGATTTTTCTAATCCACTTGCTCTAGACGGTATATTAGAATATTGTTTAAATACAAAAACTCCTGTAGTTCTTGCTACTACTGGATACAATGACGAAGAAATGGCAAGAATACACGAAGCTGCTAAGCAAATTCCTATCTTCTTATCATTCAATATGTCACTTGGTGTAAATATTCTACTTAAATTAGTAAAAGAAGCTGCTAAAAATTTAGCTAACTTCGATATAGAAATAATAGAAAAACACCACAACAAAAAAGTAGATTCACCTAGTGGTACAGCTGTAATGATAGCAAATGCAGTAAAAGAAATCAGAGAACAATCTGAATTCATCTACGGAAGACATGGTCGTACAGGTAAGAGACAACAAAACGAAGTAGGTATACACGCAGTAAGAGGTGGAACTATAGTCGGTGAACACAGTGCAATATTTGCTGGAAACGACGAAATACTAGAAATAAACCACTCTGCCCGCTCTAAAAACGTATTTGCAGAAGGCGCTATAGCTGCTGCAAAATACTTAGTAAACCAAGATCCTGGTTTCTACAATATGGATGATATGTTAGGTTAATATATCTAATAAAAACACACTTCTGCTATTAATCTTAGAATTAATAGCAGTTTAATTTGAAAAAAATAAAAAATTTAAAGGAGATTGAAAATGTTAGATTTAAACGATGCTTATGCAATTGCGAAATTTATAAAAGATGCAGAAAAACAAACACCAGTTAAAATTTATGTTTCTACAACTGCTGAAATAGCTAAATCAGAAGACTTCAAGGTTTTCGGAAACAATGGTGAATACACTTTAATAGGAGACTACAAAACTATAATGGATGCTATAGCTCCTATCAAAGATCAAATAACTGATATGTACGTAGAAAACACAGCTAGAAACTCTGCTATACCAATGATAGACATGTTAGGTATAGACGCTAGAATCGAACCAGGTGCTATAATCAGAGACATGGTTACTATAGAAAAAAATGCCGTAGTAATGATGGGTGCTGTTATAAACATAGGTGCTATCATAGGTGAAGGAACTATGGTTGATATGAACGCTGTAGTTGGTGCTAGAGGAACATTAGGTAAAAATGTTCACTTAGGTGCTTGCTCAGTCGTTGCAGGTGTTCTTGAACCACCTTCAGCAACTCCAGTTATAGTAGAAGACGATGTTGTAATCGGAGCTAACTGTGTAATATTAGAAGGTGTAAGAATAGGTAAAGGCGCTGTTGTTGCTGCTGGATCTGTTGTTACAAAAGATGTTGAACCAGGTGCTGTTGTTGCTGGTTCTCCTGCTAAGGTAGTTAAGATGAAGGATGAAAAAACTGCTGGTAAGACTCAATTAATGGATGATTTAAGAGGATAATTGGTTGAATAATATATATGCAAAAAGAAGTAGCCATCAACGCTACTTCTTTTTTGTATTCTTTTTAATCTCTAATTATTTAAAGCCTCTTCTCTTAATTTTTTAACAATTTCTACATCTAATTCTAATTTTTCTGCTATAGTATCATCATCAAGCACATCTAATAAATACTCGATTAAATTGTTTATTGCTAATAACATTGTATGAAAATCTTCACCTAAAATTTCATAATTGTCAAATAGGTACTTTGATTCATTTGCAAGTTTTTCGGCTAAATCTCTAGCTATATAATACTTTTATTATAGGTTATAATCAGAAATAAGTATATTTAAAACTTGTAAAATTTTCATATTTTCATCGCACATTTCACACACCTAATTCGTTAAACATTATGAAGGGAGGTTTCAGAGTGAATGGATATTGAAGAACAATACGATAAAATATACCGCTATTGCTATTTCAAAATATACAACAAGCAATTAGCCGAAGATATTACGCAGGAAACTTTTCTTCGCTTTTTTAGGCAGAATTTAAATATCGACAATAGCAAAGAGTTAGCATACTTATATACTATCGCTAGGAACCTATGTGTCGATACATTTCGCAAAAAAACAGTTGAAAGTTTGGATAAAATTGAAGAAGAAGCTACCTACGATCCGTCAGACAAATGGGCTGATGACTTTGCTTTAAAGTCTATAATTGCCAAGCTTCCAAAGGACGAACAGGAACTATTATTACTTAGATATGCGAACGAGCTTCCTATTAATTCTATTTGCAAAATCACCGGACTTTCACGATTTGCCATACATCGCAGGCTATCAAAAGCTTTAAAATTGCTAAAAGAAGAATTAAAGAAGGGAGGTTTTCATGAATGAATAAAAAATTGAAAAATGATATTCAAAAAGTATTTGAGGCTCCTACACCAAATCATCAGGAAAAAGCTAGATTTTTAAGAACACTACCTAAACCTAAAATTAATATGTGGCAGTTTATCTTAACACAGGCTACTTTTTTAAGAAAGTCGACATTGCTTATTTCTTTGATGCTAATAATACCTGCTCTGTTAGGAACCTATTACATCGACTTAAATACTCTATGGGTTATATCGTCACTTATCCCGTTTCTCGCACTCTTAGCTGTTATGGAGAGCACAAGATCTGCTGTGTACGGTATGATTGAATTTGAAATGTCGACAAGATTTTCACTAAAAAGTGTCATGCTTGCGAGATTGAGTATTTTAGGTATGCTCGACTTTATAATTCTTTGCTGTGTTACACCGCTGTGCTGTATCAGTAGCGAAATTTCATTGTTTCAAACAGCGATATATCTGTTTGTTCCATACCTACTGACTGTAAACACAAACTTATGGATAACACGTCATTTTCAAGGCAAGGAATCGATTTATGCCTGCATGAGTGCTGCAATATTAATTAGCGGATTGAATGCAAGCTTACATTTTATCGCAAAATTCATATATCAATTCTCTTACTTTAACTGTTGGCTATTACTAGCAGTCATTTTAATCGCAGGAATGATAAATGAATTATCTCATACTATAAAACAAACGGAGGAATACAGATGGAACTTATCATTGATAGACTAACAAAACAATATAAAAACAAAATTGCAGTAGACAGAATTTCACTCAAATTACAAAAAGGTGTTTACGGTCTTTTGGGTGCTAATGGCGCAGGAAAAACTACCTTAATGCGTATGATCTGTAGTGTACTAAAGCCAACTAGTGGTACTATCACTTTCGATGGCTTGGATGTATCAACTGAAGAATATCGCTCAGAATTAGGCTATCTGCCACAAGACTTTGGATATTATCCCGAATTTACAGGAATGGATTTTCTTCTATATATGGCTGCATTAAAGGGCTTGGATAAATCTTATGCAAAACGCAAGGCTTGTAAATTACTAGGATTAGTATCTCTGCAGGATAAGGCGAACAAAAAAATCAAGACCTACTCTGGCGGTATGAAACAGCGACTTGGAATTGCACAGGCATTATTAAACGACCCGAAAATTTTAGTTTTAGACGAACCAACTGCTGGACTCGACCCAAAGGAAAGGGTAAAATTCAGAGACTTAATTGCAGAACTAGGTAAAGAAAACATTGTATTGCTCTCTACCCATATTATTTCAGATATTGAGCATATTGCAGATGTTGTTTTAATGATGAAGGACGGTCAAATTATTTACCAAGGTAAATGGGAGGACAATCGTGAAGATTTGGAAACATTTTATCTAGAACAATTTGAGGAGGAATAAGGATGAAGCAATTATTAAAATTTGAACTAAAAAAAATATTAAACAAAAAATCAAGTCTAATAGCTATGGCACTCGGATTGTTACTGATAATTGTATCTAATATAGCTTTAATTCATGGGGAATCTCTATATCTAGGTGAAAAAAATCATTTAGAAGGTGTTTCCGCTATTAAAAAACAAACAGAAATAGAAAATTCTCTAACCTCTGAATTAAGCGAGGAATTTCTCACAGGAGTTTTAAAGGACTATCAACTACAATCAAAAAACAATTCTGACGAAGATTATTTTTCTTTAATTGCTCCTAAGACAAATCTCTTCTCACTGATTGCTGCCAATTATACAGAGTGGAATGCGAACTGGGATTGGTCATATTTAAATAAAATAGATACACAAAATGGTATTGGCTTTTATGAAAGAAGAATTGAAAAAATATATAATCTTTTAAATTCCGAATATTCCTTTGGCAACTATACACAAACAGAAAAGAACTATTGGCTACAAAAGGCTAAATCCGTCAACACTCCATTTAAATGGGGCAGCAAAAATACATGGGATAAAATTTGGGATAGCATCGGTATTTTATTTTATCTGTTATTTGTAATTTGTATTTGTATAGCACCAGTATTTGCGGGAGAATACCAAAACCGCACAGATGCCTTGCTATTAGCCACAAAACACGGGAAAAATAAGCTTATTTCTGCAAAAATAATGGCTTCTTTTATATTTACTTTCATCTACGTTGCATTATGCAGCGCCGTAAGCATCGGAATTAATGTGTCTCTATTGGGTATTGATGGTTGGAATTTGCCGATACAATTATGGAATACTATTATTCCTTATCAGTACACAGCTATAGAAATTTGTGGTATAAATCTGTTAATTATTTTTCTAACCACCTTTTTACTTACTGCAATTTCACTATTACTTTCAAGTGCAAATGGAAACCCTATAATCGTTTTGGCTGTAGATGTAATTTTATTTTTCGGTACAATATTTATACCATTCTCTAAAACAAGCCGATTGTGGAATCGTATTTTATACTTGTTCCCTATATATTCAGTTAATTTAAAGGATGTTTTGAAAACATATAACAGCTATCAATTCGGCGATGTCGTAATTTCGTATTTAGGAATGATATTTATTGTGTATGTATTGATAACAGTAATTTGCATTTTCCTCACTAGTAAGAGTTTCAAGAAACACCAAGTCGGCAAGTAAAAAAATAATCTAATAAGATAGACTAAGTTGTTATACATTATCATAGTCTATCTTATTTAATTTTCTATATTATTTACATACTAATTATTTATCATACCATAACCTTGATTTCCAGTTAGCTGTAAATATGTCTCATAATTATCCCTTGCTAATTCCAAATACTCTTGAGCATTACTCTCAACGCTCATATACCCACCTGATGCGTTTATCATATTTATACAATTTTCATAATCATCTATCGCTAATTCTATGTATCCTACTGCATCGTATAAATATTCGTACATTTCATTGTACTCTTTTCCCCCGTACTGACTTTCCATATATTGCTTAGATTCAACACAAAATTGTTTCAAATCTTGATAATAAGGTACTTCCGCATTCAATACATCCTTTGCTGATTGCTGTGCTGCTTCTGAAGCATCTGTATGAGCTACTATTTCACTTTCTACAATATACTCTATATGCTCTAATTCAGATGTAAAATAGTTGTTGTAATACTCGTGTCTAATTTCTTCCTCTGTTTTTACTGGTGTCTGTTGTGTAGGAGTATTCGATTGATTATAAGTATTCACACTACTTTCTTCGTATATGTCAATACTAATTATCGAAAATATCACTACTAAACATGTTATAATTATTATTTTTTTCTTGCTTGGTTTTTGCATATTATTTTCCTCCTATCTTCATTTTATTTCTTATACAAGAATTTTATTGTTTTTGAAAATAGGTTGAAACATTGTACAAAACTTATTTTGATATAATCCATATATTCCGTAAAATTTAATTCTATTTATCACCTTTTATATCTATTTTCTCCTAACCAATATACTCTTGAAAATACCAATGCTCCGAAAAATAAAAATCCTGCTATCCTCAAAATATGTTTTTCTGTTTCAAAAGATATTTCATATTCTTTATATAAAAATCTATCAAATAAATATTCTGAAATTAAAATCATTATACAAAATAACCAATAATATGTAGATATACTATAATCCGTATTTTCATAAATGCAATTATTAAGTATTAAAGTTACTATCATTGATACGAAAGCAGAAACAACAAAATTAATAAGAACTTTATTACTATCAGCTGAAAAAAATCTCAATATATAAATATATAATATATCTAAAAATATAAACAATTCAAAAGCTGCTAAAGGCTGATTGTAATCATAATAATAATTATAAATAATATTGTAATAAAATTCATTTGGTTTAACAAAATACGCGATTACTGCAACTACTAAAAATATACTTAAAAAACAACCTATTGATTTTAAAAAAATCCTGTTAATATTACTCATAAAAATCACTCCATTTAATTAGGTTTTGCATTTATAAATTTTTCTTATTTAATATAATAATTTATTTTGATGTTTAATATTAGTATTAAAATCAAAAAGAGCTATTACATCTTAGATAATAGCCCTTAAAATATTAATTCAAATTTTCTATCTCTTTCTAACAACTATACGCTCAGCATACTTACCAAAGAAATGATATCCAGAACCACCTTCACTAATTATATCCAACAGCAATATAGGAACTAAAGCTCCAACTACGGCGCTGTTTTTAGCGGGATCTACTTCCAATTCGTCAAATGCATCGACACCTACTTTAATCTCATAGTCTTTCTCAGGCATTAAATCCCAGCACATAGAGCTAAGTGCATTTAAAGTCGCTATTCCCAATGTTCTTTTTAAAATATTGCCACTTTTTTTTGCAAAATAGTATATGTTTGCAAGAAATACATGATTTCCTTATAAAAAAAAGCACTGTATAGATTTACTCTATATAGTGCTTTTTTTATTAAATCAATCCCTTTATAATATCCAACAGCTCTTGATCACTATTAGCCTCGTAATCAGGACAATATTCACTTTCTGATGGTGCAGCAAATTTTCTTCTATTTATCCATATAGACTTCCAACCAGCTCGCTTAGCTCCTACAACATCATTTGCAAAAGTATCACCTACATAATATGTGTCTTTTGGATCTAAATCCATTTTTTCCTCTACATATTTAAATATATCTTTGTGTGGTTTTGGCAAAATAGAACCACCTGCTACAAATATATCATCCTCTTTAATCCATTTTTCTACGCCTAGATTTCTTACTTTTTTCATCTGATGATCTACTTCACCGTTTGTGATTATACCTACCTTTAAGCCATGTTCTTTTGCAAAATCTAAAACATCTCTAATTCCTTCTAATAATACGATCTTGTTTTGATTTGATAAATATTGTTGTTGAAATTCTAACGCTTGTTCTTCATCAATGTGCACTCCATAATCTCCAAGTGATCTTGTAATTCTTTGTATCTGTAAATCCCTAATTGTCATGCTTCCATGTTGTATTAGTTCAAATATTTCATCGCTGTACTTACGATATTTTTTGTGCAAATCCACTATAGGTATATCGTATTTATCCCCAAACATATTGTTATATGTATCTTCAAATGGTTTCATCAAATTGTACAAAGTATCATCTACGTCAAAAATTAAATTCATCCCGTTCCTCCCAAATATTCACGTAAATTTATCATTAAAAAAGCATAAAAACACAAAGTTTTGGCTTTTATTTTTATTAAATTTCTAAAATGTATTTTACAAGTTAAGGATTATACCCTTTATTAAAACATTTGTCAATATGCTCCAATA